>JALHMO010000099.1 GCA_022844015.1 Reyranella sp.
CGCCGCTGCGCTTCGGCACGCCGGGAGGGCATTGGCATCCGATCGAGGCCGAGGCGCGAGCCGTGATCGACGATGTCATCGGGCGGGCAGAGGCGCTCGAGGGAGACAATCGCAAGCGGCGGTCGTGGCAGCTGTGACGCGCCGCCTTGCAAGGCGGGCACACGGCCAATAGGAAGTGCCGGGTAGAGGAAACTCAGGGATGTCGGGAACAGCTTGCCATGTATGCGGCGCGCCGGCCGTCGAGCCGCTGCACCAGGGCGGCGCGCATTTCCGGCTCGTCTCATCGGACGTGCAGCCGGTCGAGGGCTCGACCGAGTTCGGGTTCTGCCCGGCCTGCTCCACCGTCCAGAAGGCCGTGACGCCGGCATGGCGCACCATGACCGAGCGCATCTACGCCGGCTACGACATCAACCATCAGGGGCGCGGCGCCGAGCCGATGGTCTTCGACACGGCCAAGGGCAGCGGCCCGCGCTCGCTGATCCTGCTGCAGAACGTGCTCGACAGGATCGACCTGCCGGCCTCCGGGCGGCTGCTCGATATCGGCTGCGCGAACGGCACCCTGCTCAGGAGCTTTCACGGCCTGCGGCCGGCGTGGAGGCTGTCGGGCTCGGAGCTGAGCGACACCTGGCACGACGCCGTGATGAGGTTGCCGGGTGTCGAACGGTTCTACAGCGGCCTCGATCCCGACTATGCCGGCCCGTACGACATCATCGCGCTGTCGCACGTGCTGGAGCACATCACCGATCCCGCCGCCTTCCTGCGCCGGATTTCCGAGTATCTCGGCGAGGGCGGGCGCGTTCTGCTCGCCGTCCCCGACCTCGAGCAGAACCCCATGGATCTGCTGATCGCCGATCACTGCACGCACTTCGACAGCCGGAGCCTGGCCTCCGTCGTGCAGCGTGCCGGGCTCGTCCTCGAGCTTCTGTCCGCGGCCCTTCTCCCCAAGGAGCTGATTGCCGTCCTGTCGCGCGCGACAGAGCGCGAGCCGGCTGCCGCGAGGAGGAGCAACTCGCCCGTCGACCTCGTGCGGCGTCACTTCGCGCAGCTCGGCGAGGTGCGCGACGCGGCACGCCACGCCACAGCGACCGGGCAGACGTTCGGCGTCATGGGCTCGTCGATTGCGGCCTGCTGGCTAATGCTCGAGCTCGAGGGCCGGGTGCGCTTCTTCGTCGACGAGGATCCCAACCGGGTCGACCATCACCTCGCGGGCCTGCCGATCCTTGCGCCCCTGCAGGTCCCGTCCGATGCCGTGGTGTTCATCCCGATGCCGGCTGCCGTTGCCGATCGGATCGTCCGCCGCTGGAAGCACCTGCCGATCGACTTCCGCTTCGTCAAGGCTTGACCAGGTAGGCCCCCGGCACGTTCGTCCACTCGAAGGTGCGCAGCCGCACGGCCGGCTTGTCGGCCAGGAACTCGTCGACCGCCGCGGTCTCGCCCGGCCAGTCGGCGATGGCGTACTCGTCGAAGATCACCAGGCCACCGCGCGTCACGCGGTCCCACAGCGCTTCGAGCACCGCACGCGTCGGGCGATAGAGATCGCAGTCGAGATGGATCAGCGAGAAGCGCACGCCGGGGTTCTCGGCCGCGAACGCGTTGACGGTCCGCTCGATGTCGCCGTCGATCAGCTTGATGCGCGCCTTGAAGGGAATGAAGCGGTCGGCGTCGAAGATCTCGATGGCGTCCAGGACTTCCTGGCGGTAGCGCGCCGGGTTGAAGCCGCCGACCGTCTTGCCGGCGTCGGGCACCGCCGCGGCATCCTGCGGCGAGAGCTCGGTGAACCCCTGCCAGTTGTCGAAACCGTAGACGATCTTGGTGCGATCGCCGATGCAGTACGATTCGAGCAGGTTCGCCCAGGTGAACAGGCCGCCGCCGCGGAACACGCCGAACTCGGCGATGTCGCCCGGCACGTCGAGCGTCATCTTGAACAGGTCGACATGCGCCAGGAAGCGCTTCAGCGCCTGGCGCCGCGACAGCACGGCAAAGCTTTTCACCGCGGTCAGGGGATCGATGCGGTGCTTCTCGCAGTGGCGCGCGATCCGCGCCTCGATGTCGGAGTCGGCGGGCGCCTTCTTGAAGCCGTCCGTCGTGTCGATCTTCGCGCCGCTCACGCTCGTGCTCCTGCCGGCTGGGGCGCCACGACCGTATCGCGCGCGAGATCGAGGAAGTGCTTGTCCGAGCGGCCCTGCTCGCCGAAGAAGCGGAAATCGCAGCTGAGGCGAACCCGGTCGGAGACGTTCGGCATGGATTCGTGAACCGTGCGCGGGCCGAACAGCACGGCGTCGCCCGGCGCAAGCGGCTCGAGGATGACCCGGGCGGCCTGGCCATAGGTCTCGCCGTCGATCGGCGGCAGCCACTGCGACGTCGACGTCGGGCCCGAATCGACAAGCAGCTCGCCCAGTTGTTGCGTGCGCGGATAGATCGCCATGCTGCAGCACGCGCGATCGATCGGCACCAGCGGCACCCACATGACGCAGAAATCGCCCATGTGCCTGTTGTAGCTGATGTCCTGATGGGGCGGGACGCGGGCCAGCGAGCAATGCGGGATCACGAACCGCGCCGTCGGCGGCATATGGGAAAACAGCCGTTCGGTGGCCAGAAGCTCGAACAGGAGGGGATGGCCGTTCACGAAGCGCGGAATGTCGCGCAACGTGTCGGCGAGCCGGACCTCGAGCGGAAAATGGCCCAGGAAGACGTGCCGGTCCTTGTCGGGGACCTCGCCCGCCGGCCGCTCCATGAGTGCCGCGAGCTGCGCCGGCGCCGCCGCGTCGTCCTTGGAGATGCCGTATCGGCGGAACAGCCCGTCGAGCCGGTCGAGCTCGGTCCGCAGGAAGGCCGCGGTTCTCTCCACCAGCACGGCCGGCAGCAATCCCCTGGCGACGACGACGCCCTCGCGGCGAAAAATCTCGAGGCCGCGCGCGGTATCGGCGGGATCGATGGTGAGGTCCTCCAGGCTGCTCGGCTGGTGGTGCAGGCGGGTCATATCCTCGAAGCTCGCAAGTGGAAGCCCAAGTCGGTCGACGCGTCGATAGCCCCTTTTGGCGCTGGCCGGCAACCGGACCCGGATGCCTTGGGAACAATGTGGATGAGATTGCGAAATTCGCATTGACAAGAATTGCGAGTATCGCAATCGTGTTTGGCAACCCCAACCGGATTGCCATCATGACCATGACCAGTTTCTCCCTGCTCGATCGCTGGACCTCGACCGTCCGAATCCTCGCCGAGATCGACTGTTCCGACGACACGCCGCACGCCGCGAGGCTTGGCCAAGCCGTGTGGTGGGCGTGGCGCCGCGGCCTCGATCTCAGCGGGCTGCAACTCAGCGGCGCCGATCTCGCCGGCGCCCGGCTGCGCGGCCGGGGACTGCGCGAGGTCGACCTGCGGCAGGCCATCCTGCGCGGCGCCGACCTGCGTGACACAGATCTTCGTGACGCCGATCTGAGCGGCGCGGACCTCGCCGGGGCCGACCTGAGCGGCGCCATCCTGCGCGGCGTGGTGTTGCGCGACACCGACCTGCGCGTGCTCGATCTTTACGGCGCCGACCTCAGCGGCGCCGACCTGTCGCGGGCGGTTCTCGGGGAGGTCCCGGTCGTCCAGGCGATCGACGCCAGGATCCTGGAGGCAATCGACACAGGTGGCCGGCTCGAAACGGCCGCCTGGCACACCTGCGAGACGACCCATTGCCGTGCGGGATGGGCCATAAAGCTCGCCGGGCCGGCCGGCGAAGCGCTCGAGGAAGCGCTGGGTGCCGCCATCGCCGGCACTTTCATCTATGCCGCGAGCCGACCGGGGGTGCCGATTCCGGACTTCTATGCGAGCAATTCCGACGCGCTCGCCGATCTGGCGCGGGCGGCGACGCGGCAGGCGTGACCGGCGCACCGGGGTCGCTCGCGTGCACCATTCTTCGGGAACGCCGGCCGCTGCCGGCACAGGCCCTCGGCAACGCGCCCTATCGACGCTGGGCGACGGCCGCCTGCTCGGCCGAGACGGCCCATGCCCGCGACGATTTCTGGGCCTGTGTCCATCGGCTCGGCCTTGCCTCCCGGTTCGATCGCGACGACGGCTTCGGTGGCCACGAGGCGCCGTTCCGCTTCGCTCACGAGGCGCACGCTTTCGCCGCCCTGAACTGGCTCGTTCATCTGCAGGTGCACGAGGGCGACCGGCGGGGCCCTTGGGCGGCGCTGCGCTGGGACCGGTGGGACAGCGGGCGACGGCGGCTCTGGTGGGCCGAGCGGCGTCGCCTGTGGGCGGGCTTCCTGCGCAATGTCGAGCGTTACCGTTTGGCCCGCCGGATGCTCGATGCCTGAATTGGGCATATTGCGATATACGCATTGCGAGCATGCGTTCATCCTGTCACACTGGGTTCATTTCCGGCAGCGAGCCTCGACATGGACCACAAATGGCTGAAAGAGATGCTCGGGCGGCCCGGCTATTCGCAGGCCGGTCTCGCCGCGGCACTCGGCCGCAACCCGTCGGCCATCAACCGCATGGTGCGGGGCGAGCGGCAGATCAAGGCGAGCGAGCTGCCGACCATCCTGAAGTATCTCGATGAACCTTCCGGTGCGGGCGCGCTCGTCGCCGCACCGCCGCCCGGTGCCGGCCCGGCTCACGAGCCAGTGCCACGTTCCAACGCAGGCTTCTCTCAGGATGCCACGGGGGCACCCGACCCGCGCTCGGCGCGCGAGGCGATGCCCCGCCCCAACGCGCGCTTCGCTCCGGATGCCGCATTGCCGCCCTATCGCAGCGAGATGCCCAAGGACGTACCCGTCTATGGCACCGTGGTCGGCGGCGACGGCAACCACCTGGTCGATTTCGAGCTCAACGGCGCGGTCGTCGATTATGTCCGACGGCCGCCGCGGCTGGCGGCGCGGGCCGATGTATTTGCGGCCTACGTGCAGGGCGATTCGATGGTCCACTGGCGCGAGCCCGGCCAACTCGTCTATGTCGAGAGTGCCAGGCCACCCCGGGTGATGGACTATGTCCTGGTCGAGCTCAAGCCGCCGGTCGGCGAGAGCACGCGGCCTGCGATGATCAAGCGCCTGCTCGCCATCACGCCGACCAAGCTCCGGCTGCGCCAGTACAATCCGGCGCGCGACTTCGACATCGACCGCCGTGCCGTGCTGCGGCTTTGTCGCGTCCTCGACTGGGATGAGCTGCTCGGCGTGTAGCGCCGGGCGTTCGCGCAAGCGTCTCCATCGTCGTTCTTTTGCGGTATGCGGGACGGCCTGGCATATGGCGCGACGCGGGCCGCCTCGGCTAGGATGGCGAACACATGAAAATCGTGGCCCAGCGCAACTACGACACCGATCTCGACTCGGTCCAGCAGGAACCTCTGGACGCGCGCAGCCGCCATCTGCGCCGGCTGATCCTGCGGGCGATCGAGAACGGCGGCCGCGGCCATATCGGCCCGTCGCTCTCCCTGGTGGAGATCGTCCGCGTCCTCTACGACGAGTTCGTGCGCCACGATCCGGCCAACCCGCGCTGGCCGGGGCGCGACCGCTTCATCCTGAGCAAGGGCCATGGCTGCCTGGCGCTCTATGCGGTCCTCGCCGATCGCGGTTTCTTCCCGGTCGAGGCGCTCGACAGGTTCTGTCGCTTCGACTCCTTCCTGGGCGGCCATCCCGAGACCATGGTGCCGGGCGTCGAGGCCTGCACCGGCTCGCTGGGGCACGGCCTGTCGATCGGGCTCGGCATGGCGCTGGCCGCGCGCATGTCGGGGCGCGACAGCAAGGTCTATGTCGTGATGGGCGACGGGGAGATCAACGAAGGCTCGGTGTGGGAAGCGGCGGCCTGCGCCGACAAGCATGGCCTCGCCAACCTGACGGCGGTCATCGACTACAACAAGATCCAGTCGGCTGGCAGCGTGTTCGAGATCCAGAGCATGGAGCCACTGGCCGACAAGTGGCGGAGCTTCGGGTTCCGCGTCTTCGAGTGCAACGGCCACAGTGTCGACGGGCTGCGCCGCGTCTTCCAGGCCACGGCGGCTGCGCCGCCCGACCGGCCGCGCATCGTGATCTGTCACACGGTCAAGGGCAAGGGCATCCCGGTCGCCGAGAACAACCCTGCATGGCATCACAGGACCGCGCTGTCGGCGAGCGACCTCAGCGCCATCCATGGCGCCCTGGGCGATTGAGCCATGCGCAAGCGCAGCCTCGACATGGTCCATACTCTGGCGCGGCGCGACGAGCGTGTTGTGTTCATCGGCTCCGACCTCTCGCCCAACCTGCTTGGAGACATGAAGAAGGAGTTCCCGCAGCGCTACTACATGGAAGGCATCTCGGAGGCCAACGTCGTCGGCATGGCCGCGGGCATGGCGCTCGAAGGCTTCATCCCGTACGTCAACACAATCGCGACCTTCCTGACGCGGCGCTGCTATGAGCAGGTCGCGGTCGATCTCTGCGTGCACGACCTGCCGGTGCGCCTGATCGGCAATGGCGGTGGCTACGTCTATGCGCCGCTCGGGCCGACCCACCAGGCGATCGAGGACATCGCCATCATGCGGGCGCTGCCGCACATGACGGTCACCGCGGCGTGCGACGCCGAAGAGATGACACGCCTGATGGAGGCGTCGCTCGACTGGCCGCATCCGCTCTACATCCGGCTCGGCAAGGGCGGCGATCCGATCGTCAGCAGGCCCGAGCGCGGCTTCGCCATCGGCAAGGCGATCGACATGATCGACGAGGAGGTGGCAGGCTCCGACGTGCTGCTGGTCGCTACCGGCGTCGCGACCACGCAGGCCCTCGAGGCCGCGAAGGCGCTGGCCGGCGACGGCGTGCGCTGCCGGCTGATCCACCTGCACACCATCAAGCCGCTGGATGGCGACGCCCTCGTTGCGGCGGCCGGGCAGACCCGGCTGGTGGTCACGGTCGAGGAACACAGCGTGGTGGGCGGCCTGGGCAGCGCGGTGCTCGAGGCGCTGTCCGACGGCATGGCCGGCTCGCTGCCGCCGGTGCGCCGCCTCGGCATTCCCGACCGCTTCGCCGAGCACTACGGCAACCAGGCGGCGTTGATGAAGGATTGCAACCTGCACGCCGAGGGCATCGCCGACGCGGTGCGCGCGGCCCTGTCGGGCAAGCGGACGTGAGCAACGTGCCGACCTTTTGGCGCGACGAGGAGCAGGCGCTGGCCGATCGGTTCCTGAACGACGGCTATGTCGTGCGGCCGGCGGAATCGCGGGCCGATCTCGATCGCCTGCGCGACCTGCTGGCCGACGTCGCGGCGTCGTACCTGTCGCTGCCGCGGGCCGAGGACAAGGGGGCCTTCCTCGATCGCATCCACGAGAAGGTCGATGTCGGGCGGCTGAACGAGCTGCGCCTCGCCGTGATCCGCGAGATGAACGAGGAGCCGTGGACCCGGCTCGCCTGTTTCAACACGGCGCGGTGCGCCATCGAGGTGCTGGTCGGCAACGAGCTCGCCATGCAGCTCAGGATCAACCTCAGCATCCAGCTCCCCGGCGACGACAGCTCGCTGCTGCCGGTGCATGCCGACGTGTGGTCGGGCGATTCGCCCTACGAGGTCGTGCTGTGGATCCCCTATGTCCACGTCTACGGCACCAAGACCATGTTCATCCTGCCGCGCGCCGAGGACGCCCGGCACCAGGCCAGGATGGGCGAGCTCAAGCTGAAATCGTCCGACGAGCTCTATCGCGCCATCGAGCCCGACCTGCGCTGGCTCGACATCCCCTACGGTAACGTCCTGCTGTTCACGCAGAACGTCATGCACGGCAACATCGTCAACCGCGAGCCGGAGACGCGCTGGTCGACCAACTGCCGCTTCAAGAGCGTGTTCTCGCCCTATCACGACAAGAAGCTCGGCGAGTTCTTCGAGCCGATCCTGGTGCGGCCGGCGACCCGCCTCGGCGCCGGCTACAGGCTGCCCTCGGTCGCCTGATGCCGTCTCACCAGAAGGGCTGTCGCGGTTACGTCTTCAGCCGGTCGATCGACGATCACCGGGTGCCGCAGCACATCCAGAACCTGGTGATCCGCGACTATGCCGCGCGCCACCGGCTGCACTACCTGCTGAGCGCGACCGAGTACGCCATGCCGGGCTGCTACCTGGTGCTCGAGCAGGTGCTGGCCGACCTGCCGGCTCTCGACGGCGTGATCCTCTACTCGATGTTCATGCTGCCGGCGGCGGCGTCCGAGCGGGCCGAGGTCTACCGCCGGGTGCTGGCGGCGGGCGGCAGCCTGCATGCGGCGGTCGAAGGCTTCGTGCTGGCGAGCGAAGCCGATGCCGGGCGCTGGGAGACGGTGCTCAGCACCGCCGGCATCTGCCGCACCCTGGAGTATCGCGAGATCGAACGATGGCTTGCATAGATTTCGTCGGCGCGCTGCACAACCGCACGAAGCGCGACTACGTCGCCCGCGTCACGGCGCACGACAAGGCGGAGTGCTCGACGATCGCCAAGGCCTACGGCCACGACTACTGGGACGGCGAGCGCCACCATGGCTACGGCGGCTATCGCTACGACGGCCGCTGGCTGCCGATCGCCCGGGCGATGGCCGAGCACTACGGCCTCGAGGCCGGCCATCGCATCCTCGACGTCTGCTGCGGCAAGGGCTACCTGCTGCACGAGCTCACGTGCGCCGTGCCGGGCGTCGAGGTCGCCGGCATCGACATCTCGCAGTACGCGATCGACAACGCCAAGGAGGAGGTGAAGCCCTTCCTGCGGGTCGGCGACGCGGCCTCGCTGCCGTGGGCGGACCAGTCGTTCGATTTCGTGGTCTCGCTGGGCGGCCTGCACAATCTGCCGATCAGCCGCCTGTTCGACGGCGTGCGCGAGATCGAACGCGTCGGCAAGGGCGGCAGGAAGTACATCATGGTCGAATCCTGGCGCAACGAGCGCGAGCGCATGAACCTGCTCTACTGGCAGCTCACCTGCGAATCCTTCCACGACGTCGAGAACTGGGAATGGATCTACAGGCAGTCCGGCTATCGCGGCGACTGGGGCTTCATCTTCTTCGAATGACGGGCTGATCTTCCGATGCTGGACCTCGTAACCGGTGGCGCCGGATTCATCGGCTCCCATCTCGTCGACCGCTTGCTGGCCGAGGGCCGCTCCGTGCGCGTCGTCGATTCCATGGAGGTCGGCAAGCCGCGCAACCTCGCGCAGCATGCGGGCAACGACCGGCTGGACCTGCGCGTGGGCGACGTTGCCGACCCCGCCGTGATGACGGCGGCGATGCAGGGCGTCGAGCGCGTGTTCCATCTCGCGGCGATGGCCGACATCGTGCCGTCGATCCAGAACCCGGAGAGCTACTTCCGCGCCAACGTCGTCGGCACCTTCGTGACCCTGCAGGCGGCGCGCGTCGCCGCCATCGAGCGCTTCGTCTATGTCGCCTCGTCGTCGTGCTACGGTATCCCCGACTCTTATCCGACGGCCGAGACCGCGGAGATCCGACCGCAGTATCCCTACGCGCTCACCAAGTGGCTGGGCGAATGCGAGGTCATGCATTGGGCGCAGGTCTATGGCCTGCCGGCGATCTCGCTGCGCTTCTTCAACATCTACGGGCCGCGGGCCCGCACCAGCGGGACCTACGGCGCGGTGTTCGGCGTGTTCCTGGCGCAGCTCCGGGCCGGCAAGCCGCTGACCATCGTCGGCGACGGCGAGCAGACGCGCGACTTCACCTATGTCTCCGACGCGGTCGATGCGCTGATCACCGCCGCCCGGTCGGGCAAGGCCGGGCTCTGCCTCAATGTCGGCAGCGACAACCCGGTGTCGGTCAACCGGCTGGTGACGCTGCTGCGCGCGCCCGCGACGGTGCACATCCCCAAGCGGCCGGGCGAGCCCGACTGCACCTTTGCCGACACGACGCGGATCAGGCTGGAGCTGGGCTGGCGCGCCCGCGTGCCGATCGAGGAGGGGGTGCAGAAGATGCTCGAGGCGATCGACTACTGGCGCGACGCGCCGGTGTGGACGCCGGCCAGCATCGCCGAGGCGACCAGGGACTGGTTCACCTATCTCGGCCGCAAGCAGGAACGGTGAGGTCGATGTCGGGCAAGGTCAGGACTCTCGACGAGCTGGGCGTGATCGCCGCCGCGGCGCGCGCGCGCGGGCAGAAGGTGGTGCTGGCGCACGGCGTGTTCGACATCCTGCATGTCGGCCACAAGCGCCATCTCGATGCCGGCAAGCAGCACGGCGACCTGCTGATCGTGACCCTGACGACCGACAGGTACGTCAACAAGGGACCCGACCGGCCGGTCTTTCCCGAGCAGCTTCGCGCCGAGATGGTCGCGGCGCTGGAGAGCGTCGACCATGTCGGCATCTCGCCCAACCCCGGCGCCGAGCATGTCCTCGAGATCGTGCGGCCGAGCTTCTACCTCAAGGGCTCGGAATACGCCGACGAGGAGAAGGACGTCACCGGCCGCATCCGCAGCGAACGGCAGATCGTCGAGAAGCACGGCGGCGAGATGCTGTTCACCGAGGACATCACCTTCAGCTCGTCCAACATCTCCAACCGGGTGCTGCAGCTCTATCCCGAGGAAACGGCCGCCTACCTGAAGGAGCTGCGCGCCCGGATCACCGCCGAGGATCTGCATCGGGAGGTCGAGCGCGCCCGCGACAAGCGCTACCTGCTGATCGGCGACACGATCCTCGACGAGTACGTCTATGTCGAGCCGCTCGGCAAGCCGGCGAAGGAGAATATCATCGCCACGCGCTACACCGGGCGCGAGATCTTCGCCGGCGGCGCCATCGCCACCGCCAACCTCGTGGCCCAGTTCTGCCGCGGCGTCGACCTGGTGACCCTGCTCGGGCAGGAGGACAGCCGCGAGGATTTCATCCGCCGCAGCCTGCATCCCAACGTGCGGCTGGTGCCGTTCTACCGCAGCAAGGGCCAGACCACGCTGAAGAGCCGGCTGGTCGACCCGACCTACATCAAGAAGCTGATCGAGATCGCCTACCTGTCCGACGAGCCGCTGCCGGCCGAGGAGCAGGGCGCGCTCAACGGCTGGGTTGCCGGCCACATCGAGGGTTACGACGGGGTGATCGTCAACGATTTCGGCCACGGCATGATCGACGGCGGCCTGATCGACCTGGTGTGCCGCAAGGCCCGCTTCCTGGCGGTCAATGCCCAGACCAACAGCGCCAACCGTGGCTTCAACCTGATCACCAAGTACCCGCGCGCCGACTTCATCTGCATCGACGAGCCGGAGACCCGGCTGGCGGCGGTCGACCGCTTCTCGCCGCTCGAGAGCGTGGTGCGCGACAAGCTGGAGAAGCGCATCGACTGCCATGCCTTCGTCGTCACCCACGGCAAGCACGGCAGCATCGTGTGCACGGCCAAGGCCGGGGTGAGGCGCATCCCGGCGCTGACCGGCGAGGCGATCGACACGATCGGCGCGGGCGACGCCTTCTTTGCCCTGGCGGCGCCCCTGGTGGCGGCCGGCAGCGACCCGTTCCTGGCCGCCTTCATCGGCAACGCGGCGGGCGCCATGAAGGTTCGCATTGTCGGCCAGCGCCATCAGATCACCAAGCCGGAGATCCTGAAGTACCTGTCGACGCTCATGAAATGATTGGCTAGAACCGGCCGCCTGCGTCCTGCCGAGAATGGCTGTGGAGTGGGCACTTATTCCATTCCTCCCCCGTAATCGGGGGAGGTGGCCCGAAGGGCCGGAGGGGGAAAGCCCCAGTCGAGATCCTTCCGTTCCGACGTCGGAATGCGAACCATCTCGACGGCGGCTTTCCCCCTCCGCCCCCGCGGGGACACCTTCCCCGGTTACGGGGGAGGCGTAAGGTAAGCGTCGGGGCTGGATCGGCGGAGAATGAATCGCACGGGATTGATCGACTCTTATGCCGGCACGCTTGCGTCGGTGCTGCGCGCGGCGGCGGCGACCGACGCCCGGGGCGGCGACGTCGCGATGGACGCCGCGATCGAATGGGCGGTCGACACGGCGCGTCGTACGGCCGACGGGGGCGGCAAGCTGATCTTCGCCGGCAACGGCGGCAGCGCCGGCATCGCCAGCCACATGGCGACCGACTACAGCAAGAACGGCGGCCTGCGTGCCTGGGCGATGAACGACGCCAGCATGCTGACCTGCCTTGCCAACGATTTCGGCTACGAGCACGTCTTTGCCAAGCAGATCGAGTTCCACGGCCGGCCGGGCGATCTCCTGGTGGCGATCAGCTCGTCGGGGCAGTCGCCCAACATTCTCGCCGCGGTGAAGGCGGCGCGGCAGATCGATTGCACTGTGCTGACCTTGAGCGGCTTCGCTCCGGACAACCCCCTGCGTCGCTCGGGCGACATGAACCTCTATCTGGGGTCGAGCGTCTACGGCTACGTCGAGATCGGCCATCTCGCGCTCTGCCACGCCATCCTCGATCTCAGCATCGCATGGAGATCGCCACCGACATGACCGACACGACGAAAACCCCGGCAACGAAGAACCCGGCGCTCGACCGCATCCTGGTGACCGGCGGCGCCGGCTATGTCGGCGCCGTGCTGGTGCCGAAGCTCCTGGACGCGGGCTACGCGGTGACGGTGCTCGACCTCTATCTCTACGGCGAGGACGTGCTGAAGCCCTGCCGCGACAACCCAGGCCTGCGCGAGATCAAGGGCGACATTCGCGACGGCGAGGTTGTCAGGCAGGCGCTCGCCGGCTGCCAGGGCGTGATCCATCTCGCCTGCATCTCGAACGACCCGTCGTTCGAGCTCAATCCCGAGCTCGGCCGCTCGATCAACCTCGACGCCTTCGTGCCGCTGGTGCGGGCAGCCAAGACGGCGGGCGTGAAGCGTTTCGTCTATGCCTCGTCGTCGTCCGTCTACGGCATCAAGGAAGGGGTCGAGGTCACCGAGGACCTGCCGCTCGAGCCGCTCACCGACTACTCGAGGTTCAAGGCCGAGTGCGAGGCCCTGCTCGACGCCGAGAAGGCGCCCGGCTTCACGACCGTGACGATCCGGCCGGCCACCGTGTGCGGCTACTCGCCGAGGCAGCGGCTAGACGTCGTGGTCAACATCCTCACCAACCTGGCCTTCAACAAGGGCGAGATCTCGGTGTTCGGCGGCTCGCAGCTGCGGCCCAACATCCACATCCAGGATATGACCGATGCCTACCTGCTGCTGCTGTCGGCGGCCGACGCGCAGGTCGACGGCAAGGTGTTCAACGCCGGCTACGAGAACCACTCGGTGATGCAGCTCGCCGAGATGGTCCAGCGCAACGTCGGCCCGCAGGTCGCGCTCGAGGTCAAGCCGACCAACGACCTGCGCTCCTATCACGTGTCGTCGAGGAAGATCAGGGACGAGCTCGGCTTCGAGGCGCGCCATTCGATCGAGCAGGCCGTGGTCGACCTGATCGAGGCCTTCAGGGCGGGGAAGCTTCCTGGCTCGCTCGACGATCCGCGCTACTTCAACATCAAGATGATGCAGAAGGTCGACCTCCAATAGGCGCCACCTTGTCAATGGGCCCGGTTCTGATCGTCGGGGGCGACAGCCTCGTCGGATCGGCGCTCGCCCGGCAGTGCCGGGCCGCCGGAGTAGCGACCGATACCACGTCGCGCCGCGCGGGTGCTGCGATGCCGTTCGACCTCGCCAGCCCCGACTATGGGGCGTTCTCCGGAGGGGGCTGGGACGCCGCCTACCTGTGTGCCGCCATTACCGGCATGCGCGCCTGCCAGAACGAACCGGTCGCGACACGCCACGTCAATGTCGACAACACGATCGAGCTGATGCGCCGCCTCGCCGCCGGCGGCGCCCACATGGTGTTCTTCTCGACAAGCCAGGTCTTCGATGGCGTCTCGCCGGCGCCGGCGGAGGACGCGATGCCCAATCCGCGCAACGAGTACGGCGCCCAGAAGCTGGCGATCGAGCGCGCCGTCGCCCATTTCGATCTGCCGGTCGCGATCCTGCGCATCACCAAGGTCGTCGGCGAGCGGCCGACCGGCGTTCTCGGGACGTGGCGCCGCGCCCTGGCCGGCGACGGTCCGATTATCGCAGCGGACAATCTCGCTCTTTCCCCGGTGGCCGCAGCCGATGTCGGATCGCTGGCGCGCCGGCTCGCCACCGGACGTCATCGCGGCATCTGGCACTTCGGTGCCGCCGACTCGCTCGGCTACGTCGAGGCGGCCCGGTTTATGGCCGTGAGGGTCGGCCAGCCGGCCGTCCGCGTGCTCGGCGAAACCCTGACCGAGGCGCAGGTGCCCTCGATCCTTCGCCTCGGCAACGAGCGGCTGGCCTGCGGGAAAGTCGAGCGCCTCCTCGGCATCGCGCCCAAGCCTTCGCGGGAGGTCCTGGCCGAGCTGTTCGCCCGGAGCCTCTGATGCCGTCGGTCGCAGCGCGCGGCCTTGAACGCTTGTCCGGGCCGCTGGCGGGTCGCCGGGCCACGAGAACAGGGGCGGTACGAGACGCCCGTGGTCCGGAAGTTTCGCCTTCGGCGCGGCGCACGCCCGGCGCCTCGCGTGGCCGGTGTGATAGACTTTGCCGATGCGGATAGGTCTCGATCTCGACAATACGCTGATCTGCTACGATCAGGCGTTCCTCGAGGTCGGCAAGGACGAGGGCCTGCTGCCGGCCTCCTTCCAGGGCAACAAGACCGCCGTCAAGCGAGCCCTGATGGCTGAACGGCCCGACGGGCTCCTGTGGCAGACGTTGCAGGGACTGGTCTATGGCCGGCGGATCGATGCGGCGGTCCTGTTCGAGGGCGTGCCGGACTTTCTCGCTCTGTGCCGGGAGCGCAGTGCCGACGTGCTGGTCGTCAGCCACAAGACCGAGCTCGCTCATCACGATCCGCTGTCGACCAACCTGCGTCAGGCGGCGCTGTGCTGGATGGAGAGAAGGGGCCTTTTCGGCGCCACGGCCCTCGAGCGGCGCAACATCCATTTCGAGGCCACGCGCGAGGACAAGGTCCGGCGGATCGGTACGCTCGGCTGCGAGCTGTTCGTCGACGATCTGGCCGAGGTGCTGACCGACGACCGCATGCCCGTCGGCTGCCGCAGGATCCTGTTCGGCAACGATCCGCACGACGGGCTGGAGCGCTGCCCGACCTGGCGCGACGTGAGCGATGCCATTTTCCTCCGCCGCTGACGCGATCGAGGCGATTGCCCGGTCGCTGTGCGCGCAGCGCGTGGAGGCGGTCACCGAGCTGCGCCACGGCAACAACAGTCGCGTGTTCCGCGTCGACACCGCGGCCGGCCCGTTCGCGCTGAAACGCTATCCGGCGACCGACAACCGGCCGCGGTTGGAAGCCGAGGTCGCGGCCCTGCGCTTCTGCGAGCGCCGCGGGATCGGGCGCACGCCGCGCGTCGTGGCCGTGGCGCCGGAGCATCGCTTCGCCTTGTTCACATGGATCGACGGTTCCCCCGTCGGCGCAGTCACCGACGCCGATGTCGCCGAGTTCGCCGCCTTCCAGGTCTCGCTCGACCGGGCGATCGACCTGCAGGCGCGCCACGACATCGGCGAGGCGGCGGAGGCCTGCCTGTCGCCCGCGCGCATCCTCGCCCAGATCGAGCGGCGTTTCGCGCGGCTCGATGCCGTCAAGGGCGACGCGCCGGAGTTCGCCGCCCTGTTCGACGACGTCCTCATGCCAAGCCTGCGTCGAGCCGAGGTGCGAGTCGGCGACGCCTATCGGCGATGCGCACTCGAGATGCAGCACGACATCCCGGCCGAAGCGCGCACCCTCATCCCGTCCGATCTCGGCGCCCACAACGCCCTGCGCGCACCGGACGGCAGATTGTGCTTTCTCGACTTCGAGTATTTCGGCTGGGACGACCCGGTCACCAGCATCGCCAACTTCGTCCTGCATCCCGGCATGACCCTGACGGCTTCCCGACAGGCCCTGTACCGGGACCGCCTGCTGGCTCATTTTTGCCGCCACGGCGAAGCCGAGCGCCTGGCGATCCTGATGCCGCTCTATGCGCTGCGCTGGTGCGCCATAATCCTGGGCGAGCTCCTGCCGGAGCGCTGGCAGCATCGTCTCGAAAGCCGCGCCGAGCTCGGCACCTGGGACGAGGCCCGCGGCATCCAGATCGGCAAGGTGCGGGAGCTGATTGGGCGCATCGATCTGTTATGATGATCGTTCATGTCATCCTGAGCGGTAGCGAAGGATCTCATCGGCAGAAGTTCCAAAGTACACTCGTACCAAGCGGCGATGAGGTCCTTCGCTGCGCTCAGGACGACATAAATGTTCGCGGTGGCGAACTCACCTGTCGCCAAGGAACGACTATCGAAAAAGTCACGGGGGCTCAGGAGGGCAGCGGCTTCAAACCCTCGGCATCACGTCGCCGAGAAGCGGCTCATGCTGTCCTTCTCGAGGCGGGTGGCGCGGCGATAGGCGCGGATGACGTCGGTCACGTCGCCCGATTCGCGCACGCGGCCGTTGTCGATCCACAGGGCGGACTCGCACAGCCGGGCGAGCTCGGTGGTCGAGTGGCTGACGAACAGCAGCGTGCCGTTGCGGCGGAAGCGGTCGATCCAGTCGACGCACTTCTTCTGGAAGGCCAGGTCGCCAACCGCCAGCGCCTCGTCGACGATCAGGATCTCTGCGTCGATATGGGCGCAGATGGCGAACGCGAGCCGCATGCGCATGCCGATCGAGTAGAGCTTGATCGGCTGCTCCATGAACTCGCCGATGCCGGCGAAGTCGGCGATCGAGGCGAACTTGCCGACGATCTCGGCGCGCTTGAGGCCGAGCACGGCGCCGGCGATCAGGACGTTCTCCCGACCTGTCGCCTCGAGGTCGAACGTGGCACCCAGCGCCAGGACCGGCGCGACCCGGCCCCTGACCCAGATCTCGCCCTTGGTCGGCCGTGTCATGCCGCAGACGATCTGCAGCAGGGTCGACTTGCCGCAGCCATTGCGGCCGATGATCCCCAGGCTCTTTCCGCGGATCACCTCGAAGCTGACATCCTTCAGGGCCCAGAACGACTTGTAGTAGGGCTTCTCCTGGCTGCCGAACAGCACCTGCTTCACCCAGTCCTTGGGGCTGTCGTACAGCTTGTAGGCCTTGGCGAGGTGCTGCGCCCTGATCACCACGTCGCGTTCAGATGACATCGGTGATGCTGTCCTGCTGGCGGCGGAAGAACCAATAGCCGAACCAGAACATGAAGACGGAGAGGAACAGCGTCCAGGCCACGACCAGCAGGTTGGGAACCCGGCCGAACACCACCAGGTCGCGGATGATCTCGATGAACCCCGTGAGGATGTTGAGGTACATCAGCCGCATCATGTCGGGGCCGAGCTGCTCGTGCGAGAAGAACACCGGCGTGGCGAACATCAGCACCGGCGTCAGCGTCATCATCAGGTAGGCGGTGTCGCGCGTGAACGCGCCCATCGCCGACAGGAGCCAGGTGAGCCCGAGCAGGAACGCCAGGAACGGGATGTACCACAGGGGCAGCAGCAGCACGGTCCAATGCAGCGAGCCGGAGAAGACGAGCTGGCAGAGCAGCATCAGCACCAGGCCGATCGAGGCATAGGTCGTTGCCCTGAGGGTCGAGATCACCGGCAGCATGTGGGCCGGGAACATGGTCTGCTTCAGGTAGTGAGCGTACTCGTGCAGCAGCGAGGGTGCGCGATAGGCCATCTCGGCGAAGAAGTTGAAGGCGATCAGCCCGCCGAACACGAACAATGCGTAGTCGATCGGAGACGAGGCCTCGGCGTTGTTGGGCAGCTTGACCGCGCCGTTGAACACCAGCGTGTAGGTGACCAGCATCAGCAGAGGGGCGAAGATTGCCCAAACCCAGCCGGCCACCGACCCGCTGAACCGCTCGCGCAGCTCGCGGCGGAGGATCGCGGCAATCAGGTCGCGATTGCGCCAGGCGCTGGTGAAGGGCTCGGCGAGGAAACGGCCGAGCCGCGCCGACCAGCTGTTGTTGCCCGGTATGATCTCCTTGCCGTCGACGATGTGCAGCAGCGGCACGTCTTGCACCGCGGGGGCAGTGCGAGGCGAGGGCACATCACGCTCCCGGGGAACGTCGGGATCCGGCCGGTCCAAGTCTAGATTAGTCATTGAAATTAAACGATAATCCTCGTTTATGCGTGCAAGTCACTTGGTAGGAGTTACCTGCCCGACCTCCACCGTCCCGGCCGAATTGAGGAACCTGCGCTGGCCCTGCAGGCCCGATTGCCCAAGGCCCGATTGCTCAAGGATCGACGCAAGGCCGGCAACGAGGCGCCGCAGACTTCGCAGCGCATCTCTTAGTGTGTGACGGGGGCGCTTTCAATGCTGGCAACGGGGCGTGACGCCGTCGAACTGACGCTGTTGCCGACCGGCATCAGGTGGCAGGACGGCATCGCCGCCGATCGGCTGGCGGGATAGATCACAGGGTGTCGTGAACGCCGGCTTGACGCCCTCCGGAGCTTAGGCTAGCGGGACGCGCTTGATGTACTCCCATGTTGTCCACTACGGCGCTCTCCAGCTGGTCGGGGCCGGAGGTGTGCGTCCGTGACGGACAGCAGCATCCTGCGGGCAGCGTTCGCCCCGCTCGCGCGCCTGTGGCGGCGCAAGGCTCGGCCGATCATGTTCGACGCGCCGTCAGGCGACGCCGAGCAGGACGCCGAGCGACTCTATCGTGACGGCCTGCTGCGCGCGCGGCGCGGCGACATCGAGGGGGCGCTTGCCCAGCTCGACAAGTCGATCGCCCAGGTCCCGCTGGCCGATGCAATCGAGGCGCGGGCGGAACTTCTGGATTCGCTCGGCCGTTGGGAGCTGGCGCGGCCCGAGTATGAGCGGGCACGGCGGTTGTGGTCGGAAAGCGCGATCGGCATGCCCGACCGGCGCTATCTGTTCCGGCGCGGCGGCCATTTCGTCTTCGAGATCGAGGCCTACGACCTCGTTCGCAACAACGTCCGGGACAAGGTCCTGCCGCATCTCGCCCACGGCAATGCGCTGCTGGTGCGCGGCCGGGCCAAGGAGGCGCTCGACAGCTATGAGCGCGCGCTCAAGGCGAAGCCTGGCCTGCCCGAGATCCTGGCCCTGAAGGGCGAGGCGCTGGCCGCTCTCGGCCGCTATGACGAGGCGATCCAGGTGTTCGACGGCGTGCTGGCGGCCCAGCCGAACGACGCCGAGACGCTGAACAGCCGGGGCATCGCACGCATGGCGCTTGGTCGCATCGCCGAGGCCAACGACGATTGGCGCCGCCAGCTCGAGTTGCTCCCGCCGACACAGCCTGCGGCCCGGGGCTGCGTGGCCCTCCGCCAGGGCAACTACGGGGCGGCCTTCCACGAGCTCGGCCTTGCTCGCGCCAAGGAACCGCGCCAACCCTGCTGGCTGCTCTACCGGCTGGCGGCTGGACGCCTCGCCGGGGTGGCGCCCGAGCCGTTCACGGTGCCATCGGGCAACGAGTGGTTGACGGCCTTGATCGCGCTCTATGCCGGGCAGGCGACCGAGGAAGGATTGCTCGGCCGGGCGAATTCCCTCGGCCGGCGTACCGAGGCGCTGTTCCATATCGGGGTGGTGGCGCTCGGCGCCAACCCGGCGGTGGCGCGCCGCCATTGGCGCGAGATCGCCGATCGCGGCCCGCCCGCGATGGTCGAGTATGCCGCCGCCCGTAACGAGCTGACCCGCCTCGGCGCCTGACGGCCCCTGCCTGAATCGAGGAGCGCATGTTCTCGGTAATCCTCTACGGCCGCAACGACAGCCATGGCTACAACCTGCACAAGCGGGCGGCGATCAGCTTCAACGCGCTCGCCGAGGTGATGTCCGATCCCGACGACGAGATCCTGTTCGTCGACTACAACACGCCGGACGACCATCCGACCTTTCCCGAGGCGATCCACGATACGCTGACCGAGAAGGCCAAGAAGGCGATGCGCATCCTGCGCGTCCGCCCCGAGCAGCATGCCCACCTGAAGTCGAGGACGCATCTGGTCGCCCTCGAGGCGCAGTCGCGCAACGTGGCGCTGCGGCGCTCCAACCCGCGCAACCGATGGATCCTCTATACCAACACCGACATGCTGCTGGTGCCGCGCAACGAAGGCGAGTCCCTCAGCACCATCCTCGGCGACCTGACCGACGGATTCTACCAGGTGCCGCGCTTCGAGATTCCCGAGATGCTATGGGAAGCCGCCTTCGATCGACGCGATCCGGCCGGCAATCTCGCCAAGCTGCGCGACTGGGCGGTGCGCTTCCATCTCAACCAGATCGTCCATAACTACATGCCGATGAAGTACGACGCGCTGGGCGACTTCCAGGCGGCGTTGCGCGACGACATGTTCGCCATCCACGGCTTCGACGAGGACATGATCCTGGGCTGGCATTGCGATTCGAACCTGGCGGCCCGCCTCGCGCTCTATCGCGGCCGCGTCGACACGCTGATCGACAAGGTTTTCGGCTACCACTGCGACCACACGCGGGTCGCCGCGGCCAACAACAAAGGCCGCGCCACCCGCATGAACGACCAGGATCGCTTCATCTGGAACGTCGCCTCGCCCTACGTGCCGGCCCAGGCCGAGACCTGGGGCTGGCCCGACGTCGAGATCGAGGAGGTCCGGCTCGACCGCGACACCGCCTACCAGCGCTTCACCGCGGGCCTCGACAAGGCGATCGCGCCGGCCACGACGCCGTTCACCGGCACCAGCCTGGAATGGCAGCTGTTCGAGGATCTCACCTACGACCTGCCGCACACCCTGCCGTTCGTGTGCGACCAGGTGGTGACCTTCCCAAGGTCGACCGCCGTGCTGATCGCCGCGACGCGCCCGGACTTCCTGACCGGCTTCGCCACTGCCTGGAAGGGCATGGGCTTCACCGGCCCGTTGCTCGTACCGACGGAATGCGATGGCCTGCCGGGCGATCTCGAGGGCGTCGAGCGCGCGCCCATGAGCAGCCTGTTGCCGCGCGCCGACCTGCTCATCTTCGAGTTCGGCCTCGCGACGCAGACCGCGACCGAGCCGGTGCGCACGGGCCGGGTGATGACGCCGGTCGACAGGAAGCGTCTGCGGGTGCTCGAGAAGCTGTTCAAGCGGGCGGCCGCGCTGGAGTCCCAGACGCGACCGGCCGGCCGCCGCGTCGCCCGCCGGTTCATCGGCGTGAACGTCATCTACAACAAGTTCTGGACGGCGTTCACGGACTACGTCGGCGCCAACATCAATCCCTTCTGCAGCCAGGTCCTCGCCGGCCTGCCGCGCGAGGACGATTCCCTCAAGGGCAAGGTCCTGAAGTTCCGTGGCCGCCACGCGATCTGATCACGGTCTTCCGGACCGAGGATCCCTCGTCGCGGCCAACATTGGCCGGTCCAGCATCGTCCTCATCCTGAGGAGGTCGCGTAGCGACCGTCTCGAAGGATGGGCGGCACACGAGATCGTTGGAAAACCGGTGTCGCAGCGCGTGGTTTGTCGCCAACCCTTCGAGACGCGGCCCTACGGGCCGCTCCTCAGGGTGAGGTCTTCGGTAAAGTTGGCACCCCCGGCGCTTTGATGTCATCCCGAGCGTAGCGAGGGACCTTTCTTCGGTGCTCGATCCAGCAACCGCATGAGCCGGGAATCGTCCGACCGGCGCAGGAAGGCCTGCAGCCACACCAGGTCGGCCAGTTGCAGGGCAGGGAGCTCCAGCCGGCCTGCACGCACCTGCTCGAGAAGATCGCCCAGGGGCAGGTCGCGAACGTGGATGATCTCGGTGGCGTCGGGTGTCGGATCGACGGCCTTGCGGGCATCGAGGGCGAGGAAGCTGTGGATGCGATTGCTTTGCGCCGCGGGATAGACCGCGGCCGAGCCAATCGCGTGCCAGCACGTGCTGACAAAGCCGGTTTCCTCGAGCAGCTCGCGCCGGGCGGCCGCGAGCGGTGTCTCGCCATCGTCGACGTTGCCTGCCGGGAACTCCGTCCGCACTTGGCGCACGCCGTGACGGTACTGCTCCACCAGCACGACGCGATCGTCGGGCGTGACGGCGATCACGTCGACCCAGTCGGGAAGCTCGAGGCTGGGCTGGCTGCCCGGCGGCCCGGCCGGACGAAGCCGGAGCCATCGATCGGCGAAGGCGTAGGCCGGGTCGCCTCGCCGATCCACCGGTCGCTAGCGGCCCGACCCGAGGTAGAGCACGTCGGCCACCTCGGCAAAATTCGCCGCCGGCAGGGTTCGCCACAGATCGAGCACCGTGAGCCGCTGCCCGTTGCGGGCGCACCAGTCCGGCTCGATCGCCTGGTATTCCGGCCACGCCGTGGCGACGACCAGCAGGTCGCAGTCGCGCACGGCGCCTTCGATCGACGAGGCGCCGACGACCTTGTCGCCCAGCGCCGCCATCGCAGCGTCCTGCGCCAGCGGATCGTGCACGGCCACGACGTAGCCCATGTCGGCCAGCCGAGTCGCGAGCTTGACGCTGTGGCTCTCCTCCACGACCGGCGTCTGCGGCTTGTACGACAGGCCGAGGATGGCGATGCGCGTGCCGGTCCTGGCGAACTTGGCGACCAGCCCGGTCAGCCGATCGACCTGGTAGTTGTTGATCCTGTCGGTCGCCTCGGCGACGTCGGCGCGGGCGCCAATCTTGCGCGCCAGGGCGGAGAAGGCGACGTTGTCGCGCGGAAAACAGGGCCCGCCGTAGCCCATCGCGCCCTTGAGGTACTTCACGCCGATGCGCGTGTCGGCCCCCAGCGCCTTGGTGACGACGTCGACATCGGCGCCGGGCAAACGGTCGCAGATGTCGGCCAGCATGTTGGCGTAGGAGATCTTGGTCGTGACGTACGTGTTCACCGAGATCTTGGTGAGCTCGGCATTGATGAAGTTCATGCGCTGGACGGGCGGCTTCCTGTCGCACATCTGCAGGTAGATCGTCTGCAGCATGTCGCCCGCCTTGGAATCGCTTTCGCCGATCAGGATCGAGTCGGGATACAGCATGTCGCGCACGACGCTGCCCAGCGCGATGAATTCCGGATTGTAGCACAAACCGAGCTCGGGCCCGACCTTGCGGCCCGACGCCGCCTCGAGCGCCGCCTTGATCTCGCCGCCGGTGGTTCCCGGCATCACCGTGCTGGTGATGACCACCATGTGGTAGCCGGTCTTGTTGCGCAGCGCCCTGCCGAGCGATTCCATCGCCTGCAGCACGAAGCGGTTGCTGAAGAAGCCGGTGCTGTCCGACGGCGTCGGCACGATGACGAAGCTGGCATCGCTCTGCCGCACCGCCTCGCCCGCGTCCATCGTCGCCGACAGGCGCTGCTTGTGGGCGGCGATCAGCTCGTTGAGCTGCGGCTCGACGATCGGCATCTTTCCGGCATTCAGCGCGTCGACCAGGGTCTTGCTGACATCGAGGCCGACGACCGTGAAGCCGCGGCTGGCCAGGACGGCTGCCAATGGCGCTCCGAGCTTGCCGAGACCGACGACCGAAACGCGAGGCAGGGTGGCTGCAGTCATTTCCATGTCCGTTTTGAGGGCCGGTACTGATACTGTCGCCACCGCCGGGACGCCACCCCGAATCGACGGGCTGCGTCCGCCAATTCACAGCTTGCGCCGTCCCGTCGCAGGGGCGAAAAGTCCACGATCGATGCGCGCCAGATGCGAGGGTACCTGATGAAAGTCGAATTTTCGGCCGTTCCAAAGGCCTTTTCGGGCAACGTCGCGGTCTTCGTTGCGGCCGACAAGCAGCTGCTGGCGGCGGCGCAGGGGATCGATGCGTCGACCGGCGGAGCGGTCGCGCGGGCGCTCGAGGCCGGGCGCTTCACCGGGGCCAAGGACCAGACCGTCACCCTGCTCGGCCAGTCGGGCGACGTCGCGCGCCTGTTGCTGGTGGGCGTCGGCAAGGGGCGCGACCTCGATGCCCGCGCTGCGGAAGGGCTTGGCGGTGTTATTGCCGGCGAAGCCAACGCGATCGGCCACAAGTCGGTCACCGTCGTGGTCGATGCGGTCAAGGGCAGCCGCCTTGGCCCGGCCGAGATCGCGGCGCGCATCGCGCTCGGGGCGCGTCTGCGGACCTATCGCTTCGACAGGTACAAGACGAAGGACAAGCCCGAGCAGAAGCTCTGTCTCGAGGAGCTCACGATCCACGTCGCCGGCCCGGCCGATGCGCGCCGCGCCTATCAGAAGCTGGAGCCGACGGTCGATGCCGTCTTCTTCACGCGCGACCTCGTGAGCGAGCCGGCCAACGTGCTGTTCCCGGTCGAGTTCGCCAAGCGGGCGCGCGAGCTCGCCAAGCTCGGCGTCGAGGTCGAGATCCTGGGCGAAGCGGAGATGAGGAAGCTCGGCATGCACGTGCTGCTGGGCGTCGGCCAGGGCAGCGAGCGCGACTCGCAGCTTCTCGTGATGCGCTGGATGAACGGGCCGAAGACGCAGCAGCCGGTCGCGCTGATCGGCAAGGGCGTGTGCTTCGACACCGGCGGAATCTCGATCAAGCCGGCCGGCGGCATGGAAGACATGAAATGGGACATGGGCGGGGCCGGCGCCGTGACCGGGGCCATGCACCTGCTGGCCGGCCGCAAGGCGCGCGTCAATGTCGTCGGCATCTGCGCCCTGGTCGAGAACATGCCGGACGGCAACGCCCAGCGGCCGGGCGACGTGGTCACCAGCATGTCGGGCCAGACCGTCGAGGTGATCAACACCGACGCGGAAGGCCGCCTGATCCTGTGCGATGCCATGTGGTACGCCCAGGAAAACTTCAAGCCGCAGGCGATGGTCGAGCTGTCGACCCTGACCGGCGCCATCATCGTGGCGCTGGGCCACGAGCGCGCCGGCCTGTTCAGCAACAATACCCCGCTGTCCAACAAGCTGCGGGCGGCGGGCTCGGCGTTGGGCGAGAAGCTGTGGCGCATGCCGCTCGGGCCGAAGTACGACAAGCTGATCGATTCCGACATCGCCGACATGAAGAACGTCGGCGGCGGCCGCGACGGCGGCTCGATCACGGCGGCGCAGTTCCTGCAGCGCTTCGTCCAGGAGGGCGTGGCGTGGGCCCACATCGACATCGCGGGCGTCGCCTGGTCGACCAAGGGCAACAGCACGACGCCCAAGGGCGCCACGGCCTACGGGGTGCGCCTGCTCGATTCATGGATTGAGAGCAGCTTCGAACGCTGAAGGGCCGATGGTGACCGAGGTCAATTTCTACCATCTGACCAGGTCGTCGCTCGAGGATGCCCTGCCGCGTCTGCTGCTCAAGACGCTGCAGGCTGGCGAGCGGGCGGTCGTGATGCTGGGCTCGCCCGAGCGCGTCGATGCGATCAACACCCATCTCTGGACCTTCGACCACGACAGCTTCCTGCCGCACGGCGCGGCGCGTGACGGAGAGGCCGAACGCCAGCCGGTGTGGCTGACCCACCTCGACGAGAACCCCAACGGCGCTGCCTTCCTTTTCATCGCCGACCGCGCGCGCTCGGCGCGGGTCGGCGACTACAAGCGTTGCTTCGAGCTGTTCGACGGTCGCGACGACACCGCGGTCGCCGAATCGCGCGAGCGCTGGAAGGCCTACCGCGCGGCGGGACACACGCTCGTCTATTGGCAACAGGGCGCGGCGGGCGGCTGGGAGAAGAAGGGGTAACGTAACTCAGAGTCCTCCCCACGCTTTGCGTGGGGAGGTGTCGCCGCCTGCCCTGAGCGAAGCCGAAGGGTCGCACGGCGACGGAGGGGTCATGAGCCATGGGCCTCGTCGTCTCTGGTGGCTCATGACCCCTCCGCCCCGTATGACGGGGCACCTCCCCAGCGAAGACGCTGGGGAGGAGATTTCACCGCCGCCCTTCCCTCGGGTACCAATAGCCGCGCCAGGCCGAGGCGAGGCGCTCGCGCAGCGGGATCGGGCCCTCGGGGCGGTAGAAGCTCTTGGCGTCGGCCTCGAAGCTCGCCATGTAATCTCGATAGCCGAGAGGCCGGCGCGTTCGGTCGGCCTGCGTCTGGGCGGCCAGCAGGTCGAGGCCGGCGTCGATGTCGAGAAGCGGCGCCAGCACGTCGCGGCGCTCCAGCATCAGCTCGGCGGCCGCGTCGGGCACGTCCCACACCGAGAACACGGCGGCGAGCTTGGCGAGCTTTGGCGCGCCCAGGCCGGCGTTGGCAGCGACGCGATGCGGCGCCAGCACGTCGCGAGCATAATATGCCTCGCCCTGAAACGGCCGGCCCGACACCGTCTCGGCCGGCGTCGGCCAGATGTAGCGCGCAGGCAGGGCCCGCGCGGAGCAGGTGCGCACGTCGAGCCGGAACAGGTCGAAGCCGTGGCGCCGCATGAACCGGTCGGTGTTGTGGAAGGTATGCTCGTCGGGCCGGTCGGTGCCGATGAAGTTGACCTCGAGCTGCGCGGCGATCACGCCCAGCGCGTCGAAGCGGCCCTCGAATGATTGCAGGATCTCGAAGTCGCCGCCGTCGATGTCGATCTTGAGATAGTCGAGATCGTGCCAGCCGCGCTCGGCCAGCACGACGGGAACGGCGATCGGGTGCGTCGGATCGGCGAGCCCCGTCATCTCCCAGGCATTGTGGCGCAGCTGCTCCTCGGTCGACGCGCACTTCAGTCGCTCCTCGCGGATCTCGCGCGTGCGCATGAAGCTCAGGCGATCGCGCATCCGCATTATGAGGGGCGCGGCCGGCCCCTGAGAGTGGTCGACCGGCACATCGGCCGATCGGCTGACATACCCCGCGACATAGGCGATGTCGGGATTGCGCTCGGCGGCCGCGAGGCGCTCGCACTCGGTGACGCTGGCATCGATGCCGATGCCGCGCAG
>JALHMO010000100.1 GCA_022844015.1 Reyranella sp.
AGTTCTGCACCCGCGGCTACTCGGTGATGAAGGGCTACTGGAACGACGCCGACAAGACGCGCGAGGCGATCGACGAGGCCGGCTGGATGCGCACCGGCGACCTCGCGACCATGGACGAGAAGGGCTACGTCAATATCGTCGGCCGGCTGAAGGACATGGTGATCCGGGGCGGCGAGAACGTCTATCCGCGCGAGATCGAGGAGTTTCTCTATCGTCATCCGAAGATCCAGGACGTCCAGGTGATCGGCGTGCCCGACCCGCGCTACGGCGAGGAGATATGCGCCTGGATCAAGCTGCACGACGGCAAGCAGGCGACCGCCGACGAGATCCGCGAGTTCTGCAAGGGCCAGATCGCCCACTACAAGATCCCGCGCTACATCGAGTTCGTGGCCGAGTTCCCGATGACCATCACCGGCAAGATCCAGAAGTTCGTCATGCGCGAGCAGACGATCGGTAAGCTGGGCTTGAAGGTCGATAAAACGGCATAGGTCAGCCGCCGGTGGCATCAGCGCCACGCGGCTCGAGCCTGCTTCAGGATTGTCGACCGTTCGCCTGGCGCCTGCCGGGACGGGTTGGCAGTCCTTGCAGCGGCGGTAGCGGCAGTACCACTGGCGCTCCGGTCGCAAGGTCGGGCAAGGCCTTCAGGAACCACGCCAACGGCGCCGACGGCGGGCCCTTCACCGGCATTGCAAAATGCCCTGCAGGGCTGCGGTAGACCAGAGTGTCGCCGAGCCGGATCGGTGCGGGCGGCAAGTCTCGCACCTGATCCCTCGCGCCACCCAGCGCCGCGAGGACGGCGACGCTCGGGTCGAGCGTGTTCTGGCGCGCTCCCGAGTCTATCGCCAGGCTGACGAACACAGTTCGCCCCGGTCGCGACCGAATCCAATCGGCGAAGGCATCGTGCTCACCGTAGAGCGAATCGATCATCAGCGCGGCCTTGACCCGATCGGGCACGCCGGATGTCGGCCGGACGAAGCAGGCGGCTGCCCGGTAACCGCCGCTGTAGCTCGTCACGATCAGCGGCGCGCTCGCGCACCGCTCGGCGAAGCCCGCCACCGACGAGAACTCGGCGGCCAGAACAGCACCTACCTCGGCGAGCAAGGAAGCTGCGCCGTCAGCGCGCGCCAGCTTGCCCGGCCTGCCGTTGTTGGTGTCCTTCGGCAGTTGCGGCGCGATCAGGAGCGCATTGCGCCCGGAACGTTCGAGCTGGTCGTCGAGACCGTACCAGATCTTGTCGTCGACCCGGGCGTCGCCGGTTCGGTATTGCCGCCAGATGTCCGTGTAGAAGCCATGGAGGTAGACCACGAGGTCAAACGGCTGCGTCGGGTCGAATTGCCTCGGCACGATGAACAGGACCGAGGGGTCCGTGTAGGCCTCAGGCGGGTCGCCGCCTTGCCCGTCCGGGAAGGGCGCCGACGTAAGCGGCCTCCTGAACACTCTTGTTCGCGCGGGCATGGACGGTTTCCTCTGCTACCTTCGATTGCTTGTCGAGATAACGCCATGCGCGTATCATTTGTCAAACATTCTATCTCAGGTAGGGGTTCCTGTCCGCGACTCGACAGCAAGATCCTGTGGATCGTCGGCCTGGCTGGCGCGATTGCCGAGGCGTGTCTGCTGGGGCGCGCCTTCGGGGCAAGCGGCATCGCCACCCGCGCGTATGCCGCTTTGTTCGTCATCCCGAGCGAAGTCGCCCGATAAGGCGCTGCTTGCAGCGCCATTGGCGGCGCACTCGAGGGATCGTTCTTGCCGACACTGCAGCAAGATCAGGGTCGTCCACTATGCCTCGCTTCGACTTCGCTCAGGGCAGGCGCTACGCTCGGCTCCGGGTGGCACGACGGCTACCGATACCGTTCGCGCCGGCAGTGTTTGCGATTGATCCGCTCCGACCTGTCGCGGGGTCAATCCGCCGCTGCCCGCTGCTCGGCCGCTGCCGTTGCCGGCCGATTGGCCTTGAGGAATGTCCTGATGTGCCGCACGGCCAGCGGGATCTTCTCCGGCACATCCTTCCACGGATACAGGCTGACCTGGGAGTTGGGCGCCAGCATCGCCACTTCAATGGCCACGGCGTAGGGATGCGGCGGGATATCGTCGGGCAGGACCAGGATCGGGATCTGGCAGGCGCGCACGAAGTCACGGCTCACGGTGAACACGAAGTCGGCATTGGCACGATACATCTTGGCCAGGAACTGGCTCACCTGCTCGATGGTGATGTCGGGCCGGCGCGCGACCAGGGCAGGTCCCCAGTTGTTCATGTTGTTCTGGTAGAATTGGTCGGGCAGCTCCGGACGATGGCCGCTGGGCTGGGTCAGCACGGCAGCGACCACCCGGTTCGGCGCGCGCTTGATCAGGTTCCAGATGAACGGCTGGCCGATGCAGTACCCCAGCACCATGAACCTGTCGATGCCGAGGTGGTCCATCAGGCCGATATGGTCGTCGGTATAGGAATCCCACGGCCGGTCGATCTCGAGCGGGCCAGACGACTGGCCGGCGTTGGCGTTGCGCAGGTCGGCGCCGATGCAGCGGAAGCCGTCCTTGGCGAACTCCTTCATCGCATTGAAGGGGTGGCTGGTATCGAGACCGGAGATGGTCGAGTTGAGGCCGCCTCCCGGAATCACCAGCAGCGGGAACCCGGAGCCCATCTCCTCGTAATGGATGCGAACTTTGCCTCTTTCATAGGTCGGCATGGCGCTTCCTCCCTTGGTCCGGACGCTTCAGCCCCAGACGATGCTTGCCACTTCCACGCAGCGGGCGAGTTTGGCGCGCATGTCGGCCTCGCTCAACGGGTTTCCCGCCACCGTGCTGGCGAAACCACATTGCGGGCTGATGCCGAGGCGGTCGATATCGACGTGATGCGACGCCTCGTCGAGGCGCCGCCGCAACTGGTCGACCGGCTCGAGGGCCGGCACCTTTGAGCTGACCAGCCCCAGCACGACGCCCTTGGTTCGCGGCACGTGGCGCAGCGGGGAGAAATCGCCGGCGCGCGGCGTGTCGTACTCCAGCAGGAAATGGCTCACCTCGGCGCGCTGGAACAGCTGCTCGGCGACGTCGTCGTACCCGCCGCTCGACAGATGGCGGCCCTTGAAGTTGCCGCGGCACATGTGGACGGCGAAGACGGTGCCGGGAGGCGCGCCCTCGATCGCCCGGTTCAGCGCCTCGACATAGAGCCCGATCAGGCGCGTCGGGTCGAGGCCGTCGCTGCGCACCAGCTCGCGAACCTGGGGATCGCACAGCATGGCGAGCGCCACCTCGTCGAACTGGATGTAGCGGCCGCCGGCCCGGGCAATGTCGGGACCTCGTCGGCGGCGAGCGGCACGGTGCGACGCAGCGGCGACTCGGCGATCGGCGCCGTGAAGTCGCTCTCGGCGCCCGAGTCATCGCGGAACCTGAAGCGCGCCGGCCCGATCGCGAGACCCTGCAAACGCTCGACGAAGCGTCCCCAGTAGGAGCCGCGGCGGAACTCGCCGTCGTTGACGACCTGCAGGCCGACCTCTTCCTGAAGTGCGACGGCGTTGCGGATGGCCGCATCCTGGAGGGCGCCGAAGGCTGCGTCGTCGATGCGTCCCGCTGCATGATCGCGGAACGCCTGCCGGAGTGCCGCCGGGCGCAGCAGGCTGCCGACGTGGTCGGCGCGGAAGGGAGGGACGCTCATTGCACACCGTGCCCATCAGTCCAGGGTGTTCGAATGTGACAAAAATGCCGTCATCCCGACCGGAGCCGAGCGCAGCGAGGCGTAGTGGAGGGACCTTTCTTATTTCGGCATCGGCAAGAAAGGTCCCTCGACTGTGCCACCAATGGCGCTGTAAACAGCGCCCAATCGGGCGGCTCCCCTGACGACTTTCTCGCATACGAGTGCCCTGCCCATCAGCCGATACCCGTCAGCCGCTGCACCACGTCGAGCTGAATCGCGGCCGCCTCGACCATCTCGGCGATCGGCACCGATTCGTTGGCGGCGTGGCCCTGCGCACCGGAGCCCGGCCCGAAATTGATGATCTCGATGCCGTCGTCGGCATAGTAGCGGCCGTCGCTCACGCCGGTGGCGTTGAGGAATTTCACCTTGCGCCTGCTCCGCGCCTTTACCGCTGCCTCGAAGGCGGCGACGGCGGCGCCGTTCTCCGGGGCGAAGAAGCCGTTGGTGCCGGTCAGGAACTCGACCGTGTAGAGCTTGCGCGGCTCCCCCGCGCCGTCGACTACGCGCTTCAGCTCCCTGAAGGCGTCCTTCACCTTCTCGTCCGGCAGCAGGCGGCGGTCGATCTCGACCGTGCAGGCCGAGGGCACGACGTTGGTGTTGTGGCCGCCGTGGAACATGCCGATGTTCACCGTCGACCTCATCGCCCCGGCGACCCGTTTGGGCAGGACCTTGTCGTAGTGCGCCTGCAACGCGCCCACGAGGCGCATCATGCGCAGGATGGCGTTGTCGCCGGCCGACGGGTTGCCGGCGTGCGCTGCCTTGCCCCGGGTGGTGATGCGGGCCCACATCACGCCGCGCTCGGCCACGATCAGGTTGTTCTCGGTCTGCGCACCCAGGATAAGCGCGTCGGGCCGCACGCGGCCGGAGTCGCGCAGGAACGACATGCCGTCGGGCCCGAGATTCTCCTCGTCGGCGACGAAGGTGAAGATCAACTCGCCCCTGGCCGGCCCGCCGCGCCGCGCGATCTCCTCGGCCAGCCAGATCTGCACCGCCATGCTGCCCTTGCAGTTGCCGGCGCCGAGCCCGTAGACCAGCCCGCCCTTGACCAGCGCCTTGAACGGATCGCTGCGCCAGTTGGCGCGCTCGCCGACGCCCACCGTGTCGACATGGGCATTGAAGGCGACGACCGGTCCCCTGGCCTTGCCCTTTAGCCGCGCCACCACATTGTCGACGCCCTTGGTCCGGGCCGCGACCTCGACCTTGTAGCCGGCCTTCCTCAGGCGCTTCGCCGCATAGGCGCAGATCTCGACCGAGGTGCCGGGCGGGTAGGGGCTCGGCAGCGCGATCAGGTCGGACAGGATGGCGACGAGCTCGGAAGCGGGTTTCTTGGGCACGGCTTGCGGTTCCTTTGGTGTTTGACACGCCGGGTCACCTCACAATGGGCAACCCAATAAACCTCATGCTGAGGAGCGAGCACGGCGAGCGTCTCGAAGCATGAGCAACAGGCCACCGTGCCTGATCCCATCCTTCGAGACGCCGCGCTGCGCGGCTCCTCAGGATGAGGTGGTTTTTAGTCGATGCAAGTCTTTGAGCATCACCGGTTCGCCAGCTCGGCCAGCACCTCGACCAGCACGCGGGTGCCGGCGGCGAGGTCGGCGGGGGTGGCGTTCTCGATCTCGTTGTGGCTGATGCCGCGCTCGCACGGCACGAAGATCATGCCGGCGGGGCAGAGTTTCGCGATGTGCATGGCGTCGTGACCGGCGCCCGAGGGCATGTCCATGTGGCTGAGGCCGAGCCCGCCTGCCGTGTCGCGCACCAGATCGATGATGCGCGGGTCGAAGTCGGTCGGCGCCACCGCCGTCACACGCTCGATCTTCGCGGAACAGGGCGCGGCACGGCTGGCGACGATGTCGCGCAGAATCTTCTCATGTGCCTCGAGCACGGCGTCCTGCGGATGGCGCATGTCGATGGTGAAGGTGGCCTTCCCGGGCACGGTGTTGGGCGAGCCGGGATGGACCTCGACCCTGCCTATCGTGAAGCGCAGCGTGTCGTCGGCGTCGGTCGTCGCCTCGTACATCGCCGCCGCGATGCGCGTCGCCGCGGCGAACGCGTCCTTGCGGGCGGCGCGCGGCGTGGTGCCGGCGTGCGCCTCCTCGCCGTCGGTCTCGACGATGTAGCGGCGGCTGCCCTGGATGCCGGTGACGACGCCGATCGTCGTGCCGGCGTTCTCGAGCCGCGGACCCTGCTCGATGTGTGCCTCGACATAGTAGTCGAGCGCGAAACCCGGCTTGCCGGCGCGCATCGGCGCCGGCGCGGCACCGAGCGTCTCGGCCAGCGCGTCGGCGAGCTTCACGCCCTTCCAGTCCCTGGCGGCCAGCATGTCGTCGAGCCCGTAGTGGCCGGCGAAGACGGCCGAGCCCATGGCGCCAGGCTGGAAGCGCGAGCCTTCCTCGTTGGTCCAGGCGACGGCGACGACCGGCCGCCTGGTCCTGACGCCGGCATCCTCCAGCGCCTCGAGCGCCTCGAACGCGGCCAGCACGCCATACATCCCGTCGAAGCGCCCGCCGGTCGGCTGGCTATCCATGTGCGATCCGCTCAGCACCGGTCGAGCGGCCGGGTCGCTGCCCTCGCGGCGCACGAACAGGTTGCCGATGGCGTCGGTCGAGATCGCAAAGCCGCGCGCACGCGCCCAGGCGGCCAGCTGGTTGCGGGCGGCGGCGTCCTCGGGCGACAGCGCCTGGCGGTTGACGCCGCCCCTGGGCGTGGCGCCGAGCTTCGCCATGTCGGCATGCCGCTGCCACAGACGGTCTTCGCGCACTGCGTTCGCCAACGCGCTCATGCTGTCTCCCCGAACTTGTCGGGCGAGCTATAGCGGCGCCATAGTTGCTCTTCAATCGTCGGCGTATTCCGGGGGATTCCACCATGCATAGCCATCTCGACCGCGACTTCCTGGGCTACGGTCCCAACACCCCCGATCCGCAATGGCCCGGCGAGGCGCGGATCGCCGTCAGCTTCGTGTTGAACTACGAGGAAGGTGGCGAGAACAACATCCTGAACGGCGATGCCGCCTCCGAGGTGTTCCTGACCGAGACGCCCGGCGGCACGCCGATCCAGGGCGGTCGCGACCTGTCGACCGAATCGATGTTCGAGTACGGCAGCCGCGCCGGCTTCTGGCGCATCCTGCGCCTGTTCGCCGAGCGCAACATGCGCTTCACGTCGTGGGCGGTCGGCCGCGCGCTCGAGCTCAACCCGATCGCCGGCAAGGCGATGGCCCAGGCCGGCCACGAGGTGGCAAGCCACGGCTGGCGCTGGATCAACTACAAGGACTTCACCTTGGAGCAGGAGCTCCAGCACATGCGCCGCGCGGTCAAGGCGATCGTCGACACCGCCGGCAAGCCGCCGGTCGGCTGGTACACCGGCCGCTTCGGGATGCATACGCTGGCGGCGGTGATCAAGCACGGCGGCTTCCTCTACTCGAGCGATTCGTACTCGGACGACCTGCCGTACTGGGTGAGCGTCGAGGGCACGCCGCACCTGATCGTGCCCTACACGCTGGAAGTGAACGACATGAAGTTCGCTGTGCCGCCCGGCTACACCGCGGGCGACGGCTGGCTGCAGGCGATGAAGGACAGCTTCGACCTGCTCTACGCCGAAGGCGCGCGCAGCCCCAAGATGATGTCGATCGGCCTGCACTGCCGGCTCTGCGGCCGGCCGAGCCGCGCCGCCACGCTGGCCCGTTTCCTCGATTACGTCGCCTCCAAGCCCCGGGTCTGGGTGGCGACCCGCGAGGAGATTGCCCGCCACTGGATGACGGTGCACCCGGCGCAGGGGTGAGTGGTCATTCCTCCCCCAACACAGTTGGGGAGGTGTCGGCGTCTTACGCCGACGGAGGGGTCAGAGGCCGGGAGCGCGCCACTCCGTGGCGCTCATGTTCTTCTGGGCCGCGAGCGTCTCGCTCGCTCAAGCTCATGAGCGAGCGAGAGGCTCGCGGTCCGGAAGACGAAGACCATGACCGCTCCGTCCGCGATGACCCTTCGGCTTCGCTCAGGGCAGGCGCGGACACCTCCCCAGCTTCGCTGAGGAGGAGAAGGAAGCGCTGCTACCCGTCCAGCATCCCGCCGACCCACTTCTCGATCCCGGCGGCGTCCATCATGCCGGACTGGCGGCCAACCTCGCGGCCGTGCCTGAACAGGATCAGGGTCGGGATGCCGCGAATGCCGAACTGGCCGGCGAGCGCCTGCTCGTCGTCAGTGTTGATCTTGGCCAGGCGCACCCTGGGCTCGAGATGGCCGGCGGCCTTCTCGAAGTGCGGCGCCATCGCCTTGCAAGGGCCGCACCACGGCGCCCAGAAATCGACCAGCAGCGGGATGTCGCTCTTTACCGCGTGCGAGTCGAAGCCCGCGGCGTCGAGCGCCACGGGATGGCCCGAGAACAGGGGCGACTTGCACTGGCCGCACTTGCCGCTGCCGTGGGTCAGCTTGTCGCGCGGCGCGCGGTTGAGGGTATTGCACGACGGGCAGGCGACGATGAGCATCTCGGTCATGGGTTCACCTCGGTCTTGCTGCGAGCAAGTCGCCAGGCCACGGCAGGTTCCTGCCGTTGCGTCGGCGGCACGCACGCCGCTGGATCATGGCCTGTCGAACGCCAGGAGGCGACCATGCTAAACAGCGCACCATGACCGCCGCGCTCCACCAGACCCCGACCTCCGCGACGCTCGTCCTGCGCGCGCTGGCGCGCTTTCCCGACCGCATGGCTTTCGTCTGGGACGGCGGCAGCCTGACCTACCGCGCGGCCTTCGACCTGATCGGCCGGCTGCAGGCGGCCATGACAGCGGCCGGCCTGAGGAGGGGGCAGACCGCGGCCTTTCTCAGCGCCAACAGCGCGGAGACCTGGTGCGCCGGTGTCGCGAGCGGCGGCCTGGGCCTGGTCTCGACCTGGCTGCATCCGCTCGGTGCGCTCGGCGATCATCTCGACGTCATCGACGATTCGGGCGCGACGGTGCTGATCGTCGATCCGCGCACCCACGGCGAGCGCGGCGCCGAGCTCGCGGCCAGGGCAGCCGATCGCCTGGCCGTCGTGCTCACCATGGGCAAGGCGGCCTTCGGCCGCGACGTTATGGCGGCTGCCGTGACGATCGGCGCTGCGACGCCGATCGATCTCAGCCACCCCGACGACTATGCCATCCTCAACTACACCGGCGGTACCACCGGCAAGTCGAAGGGCGCCATCCGCCGCCATCGCTCGAGCGTCGCCTCGACCCTGGCGATCGCCGCCGATTTCGAGTTTCCCGCCACGCCGCGCTATCTCGCGGCGGCGCCGATCACGCACGTCTCGGGGACCAAGGTGGTGCCCTCCCTGCTGCGCGGCGGCACGGTGCACCTGCTGAAGGGCTTCGATCCGGAGAGGTTCCTCGACACCATCGAGCGCGAGCGCATCAACTTCACCTTGATGGTGCCCACGATGATCTACGTGCTGCTGGATCATCCGCGGCTCGACAAGACCGATCTGTCGTCACTCGAGCTCGTGCTCTACGGCGCCTCGCCGATGTCGCCGACGCGCCTTGTCGAGGGACTGGAGCGGATCGGCCCGGTGTTCAGCCAGCTTTACGGTCAGACCGAATGTTATCCGGTGAGCGTGCTGCGCCGGGCCGATCACGATGCAGCGCGGCCCGAGCTGTTCGCCTCGTGCGGCTTCCCGGTCGCCGCCTGCAGCGTCAGCCTGCGCAACGAGGCCAACGAGGAAGTCACACCGGGCGAGGCGGGCGAGATCTGCGTGCGCGGGCCGCACACCATGGAGCGCTACTGGAAGCGGCCCGAGCAGACCGAGGAGGCCTTTGCCGGCGGCTGGCTGCACACCGGCGACATCGCGCGCGCCGACGAGCGCGGCTACCTCTACATCGTCGATCGCAAGAAGGACATGATCGTGTCGGGCGGCTTCAACATCTATCCGCGCGAGGTCGAGGACGTCCTCTCGTCGCATCCCGACGTGGCCATGGCCGCGGTGATCGGCGTGCCGCACGAGAAGTGGGGCGAGGCGGTGACCGCGCTGATTGTGGCGAAGCCGGGAACTCTACCGGGTGCCGATGCGTTGATGCGGCATGTCCGCGAGCGCAAGGGCGGCACGCACACGCCCAAGCAGATCGAGTTCGTCGAGGCGCTGCCGCTCACGGCCGTCGGCAAGGTCGACAAGAAGGTGCTGCGCGCGAAATACTGGAGCAGCCACTCGCGACAGGTCGGTTGATCGCGCGCTGCGTGAATTTTCACGACGATCACCAGAAAAACTCCGGCAGGTTCATGACGCGTTCCCGCTTCGGTCCCGTTGCGCTTCGCTCGTTGTGGATTTTGTGGGTTTACCCGACGGCGCGAATCGTGGGAACACTAATCGGTGGTGACAACAATTCGATCGTCCATCGGTCTCGCGACGACCGCCCTCGCGCTGTGCGCCTGCAAGCCGCAAGAGCAGCAGCCCTTGAACCTCGTGTCGTACTCCACGCACGACGCGCTGAGATCCGAGATCGACGACCGCAAGGACGAGATGATGCGCCAGCTCGCTTACTGCGAGTCGGGCGGGTCGGGCCCGTCCGAGCGGCCGATCTATGGCGGCCGCGGCATCTACCTCGGTCGCTTCCAGTTCTCCGTGAACACGGTGATCGGCTACCAGCGCAAGCGCGACGGCACGCAGCTCACCCACCGGGAAGCCGCCGAGCTGGCGCACGACTACGAGCGCGCCATGGATCTGGCGAAGTACATGATCTTCGAGCTCGAGGAGCCATGGCACTGGCCCCTGTGCTCGCGCAAGATCGCCCTGCGCGATCAGATGGCCCACATCAAGACGCTGTCGATGCAGGCCGAGGTGCGCTGATTTCTTCCCGAGGTCCTCGCCAGCAGAGCTGGGGAGGTGTTCGGCCGCTCAAAGGGTCCTCTCCGCCCGCGCAAACGGGGGAGAGGACATCATGTTGTCCTCCCTGCGCGTAGCGCGGGGAGGTGCCCCCGTGAGGGGGCGGAGGGGCCGAGAGAAACACATGCATTGCTGGAACACTCGTCATAGCGACGACACTGATCGGCGATTCATCCCGAGACTCTTGGCTCATGACCCCTCCGCCCCCTGCGGGGCACCTCCCCGCGCTTCGCGCAGGGAGGACATGCTGTGTGAATTCGACAGCCGCTACGCGGGCGGAGAGGACCATGGGGCTTCGCATCTTCATCGCCCGCGTCAGCGGGAGAAATACAAATGTGTCCACTCCGGAGCAGCAGAGCTGGGGAGGAGAGTAGAGGCGCTCGCGAGTCGCCACCTCAGCCGAGCTCGGCGCAGAACTCCTGGATGCGGCGGCAGCCTTCGCGCAGGCTCGCCATGTCGGTTGCGTAGGAGATGCGGAAGTAGGGGCTCATGCCGTAGGCCGCGCCCTGCACCGTGGCGACGTGCTTCTCCTCCAGCAGCGCCGTGACGAAATCGGTGTCGGTCGCGAGCTTGCGCCCGCCCTTGGTGGTCTTGCCGATGCAGCCGGCGATGTTGGGGAAGACGTAGAACGCGCCCTCGGGCTTGTGGCAGGTGATGCCGCGTGCCTGACGCAGCATGTCGACGACCTCGTCGCGCCGCTTGCAGTAATCGGCCGCGCGCTCGGCGATCAGCTCCTGCGGGCCCATCAGCGCCGCCGTCGCCGCGGCCTGGCTGATGGTCGAGATGCCCGAGCCGATCTGGCCCTGCATGTTGGTCATCGCCGCGATCATCGGCTTCGGGCCGCCGGCGAAGCCGACGCGCCAGCCGGTCATGGCGTACGCCTTCGAGGCGCCGTTCACCGTCAGCGTGCGCTCGCGCAGCCGGGGCTCTACCTCGGCGATGGTGCAGAAGCCGAAGCCGTCGTAGACGAGGTGCTCGTAGACGTCGTCTGACATGATCAGCACGTGCGGGTGCGCCAGCAGCACCTCGGCGATCTCCGCCATCTCGGCGCGCGAACAGACCGCGCCGGTCGGGTTGTTGGGGAAGTTCAGCACCGTCCACCTGGTGCGCGGCGTGATCGCGGCCTCGAGGTCGGCGGCGCGCAGCTTGAAGTGGTTGTTCTCCGGGCACGACACCGGCACCGGCCGGGCGCCGGCGATCACCGCCTGGTCGGCGTACGAGATCCAGCCCGGCGCCGGGATGATCACCTCGTCGCCCGGGTTCACGCTCGCCATCAGGGCGTCGTACATGATCTGCTTGCTGCCGTTGCTGACCATGATCTCGTCGAGCGCGTAGTCGAGGCCGTTGTCGCGCCTGAACTTGTGCTGGATCGCCTCCTTGAGGGGCCTGACGCCGTCCATCGGCGGGTACTTGGTATCGCCGGCCAGCGCCGCCTTGTGCGCCGCCTCGATGGCATGCGGCGGGGTCGGGAAATCGGGCTCGCCCGACGACAGGCCGACGATCTTGACCCCCTGGGCGCGCAGCTCGCGCACCTTGCGGGTCATCGCGGCCGAGGCCGACACCTTGACGTTCCTGAGACGCTCGGCGACTTCGAACATGGTCTTCTTCTAGCCCTTCCTGTTGATCACGAGCGCGATGCCGCCCAGGATCGCCGCCGAGGCGAGCAGCAGCCGGGGCGTGACCGGCTCGGCGAGTAGCATTGCACCCCCGATCGCGGCAATGGCCGGGACGCTCAGCTGGATCGTGGCGGCGGAGGTTGCCGTGAGCGCCGGCAGCGCGGCGTACCACAGCACGTAGCCGAGGCCTGAGGTCAGGGCGCCCGACAGCACTGCGTAGAAAGCACCCGTGAGGTCGCTGTCGACGCGGCCGAACGTGCTCAGGATCAGCACGGCGGCGAACGGCACGGCGCGCAGGAAATTGCCGCCGGTCGCGGCGATCGGCTCGACGGCCGACCGTCCGAGCAGCGAGTAGACGCCCCACGCCGCGCCGGCCGCCAGCATCATGGCCGCGGCGCCGATCGGCGGCGCGGCGAGGCCCGGCAGCAGCAGGCCGACCAGACCGGCCGCGGCGACGAGCAGCCCGACCAGCCGCAGGCCGCGAAAGCGCTCGCCCTGCCATAGGCCGTAGCCGGTCATGGTGAACTGAACGGCCCCGAACAGCAGCAGCGCGCCGGTCGCGGCCGAGAGGTCACGGTAGGCGAAGGAGAAGAACGCCGCATAGGCCGACAGCATGGCGGCCATCGGCCAGCTGCCTCCAGCGGTCGGGCGAACGCCGCGCGCCCGCAGGATGACGACCAGGATCAGGGCCCCCGACACCAGCCGGATCGCCGTGAAGCTCGCCGCGTCTATGGTCGTGCTGGTGAGCGCCAGCCGGCACAGGATCGAGTTGCCGGCGAACGCCAGCATCGCCAGCCCGGTGAGCAGGGCGATGCGCGGGCCGGTAGCGGGAAAGTTCATTTCTCTCGAATACTCCTCCCCAGCTCCGCTGGGGAGGTGTCGGCGTCTTCGCCGACGGAGGGGTCATGGGCAACACGCTTGGGGCTCATGACCCCTCCGCCCCGTAAGACGGGGCACCTCCCCAGCTTCGCTAGGGAGGGAAGAGTGAACGTCAGTTGTTGCCGAGATGGTAGAGCTTCATGGCGTTGTCGCGCGTCAGCTTGCGCCGCGTCTCGGCCGACACGCCGGTGAGCTCGCGATCGAGGAACTCCTGCGAATCGGGCCAGATGCCGTCGGGATGCGGAAAGTCGGAGCCCCACATCACGTTGTCCTCCCCCAGCACGTCGAGCAGGCGGATGCCGATCGGGTCGGTCTGGTAGGTGGCGTAAAATTGCCGGTGCCAGTACTCGCTCGGCTTCATCTTGAGCTCGAGGTCCTTGAACTGGTCCTCCCACTCGAGGTCCATGTGCTGCAGCACGTAGGGGATCCAGCCCAACCCCGCCTCGCCGATCACGATCTTGAGGTTGGGATAGCGCTCGGGCGCGCCGGAGTAGATCAGCGACATCAGCATGTAGCTCATGTGCATCTGGAAGTTGGTGATCTGCGCGGCCTGCACGCGGCGCACGACGTAGTGCGGCAGCTTGCTGGTGTCGGGCGAGCGACCGCCGATCGTATGGAAATGCACGGGAATGCCGGTCTCGTGCGCGCACTTCCACAGCGGCTCCCAGAACGGATCCCACAGCGGCGTCATGTCGGGCCGGTTTGCGACGTCGAAGCCGCGCACGCCGCGCTTGGCGTTGCGCATCATCTCGGCGACCGACTCCTCCATGTTGTAGCCGGGAATGTTGGCCAGCCCGATCAGCCGGTCGGGCGCGGCCTTGCAGAAATCGTGCAGCCAGTCGTTGTAGATGCACAGCATCTCGAGCGCGGCCTCGGGATCGTTGAGCCGGCCGCTCGAGCCCAGGACGCCGTAGAGGATCTCGGCCTGAACGCCGTCGCGATCCTGGTCCTTCAACCGGAGCTCGGGCTCGGTCAGCCGCCTCACGCCCTTCTTGCCGTCGTCGAAGAATCCGGTCGAGGCCATGCGGTCGGAGCGGTGAATCACGCCGGGCACATACTCGCGGCCGGCCGAGCCCATGCCGTTCATCAGCCCGAACTTCGCTCCCTTGGCGCTGACCCACTCCGGCCCCTTCGGTCCCTCGACCACGTGGGGCATGCGGTCCTTCAGCGCCGACGACGCATTGGCGGTGAACAGGTCGGGCGGCAGCCAGATCAGATCGACATGACCGTCGGCGGAAATGACATCGTATTTCATGGGACACGTTCCTCGCGAGCCGATGACTGTCTAGACTGCGCTCCTCCACACTTCGCTGCAATGGAAGAACGATGGACCATTCGGAATGGCTCGCCTGCTTCGCGTCCGACCTCGGGCGCGGCGATATCGCGGCGGCGGCCGCCAGATTTCATGAATCCAGCTACTGGCGCGATCTCGTCGCCTTTACCTGGAACATCGTGACCTTCGAGAGCCGCAGTGCGATTTCTGACATGCTCGAGGCGCGCCTTTCCGACGTGCGACCCGACTCTTTCGAGATCGAGGGCAGCGACGGCTGGTTCACCTTCGCGACATCGGTCGGGCGAGGGCGCGGGCACATCCGGTTGAAGGACGGCAAGTGTCACACGATGTTCACCGCCCTGATGAGCCTCGACGGGTTTGAGGAGACCAGCGGGCCGACGCGCGAGAGCGGCGTCGAGCACGGCGCCATCCGCGGCCGCCGCACTTGGGGCGACCGGCGCGCGGCCGACGCGAACGAGCTCGGCATCACGCGCCAGCCGTTCGTGCTGGTGGTCGGCGGCGGGCAGGGCGGCATCGGGCTGGGCGCGCGGCTCAAGCGGATCGGCGTGCCGGCACTGATCATCGACAGGCTGCCGCGTCCGGGCGACGCCTGGCGGCGGCGCTACAAGTCGCTCTGCCTGCACGACCCGGTCTGGTACGACCATCTTCCGTACCTGCCGTTCCCCGACCATTGGCCGATCTACACGCCCAAGGACAAGATGGGCGACTGGCTCGAGGCCTATGCGAAGATCATGGAGCTCGACTATTGGCCGGATACGGCCTGCATGCGCGCCGCATGGGACGAGCAGCGCCAGGAGTGGACGGTCGAGGTCGAGCGCGCGGGCCAGCCGCATGTCCTGCGCCCCAGGCATGTGGTTCTGGCGACCGGCATGTCGGGGCTCCCCGAGATACCCCGCATCCCGGGGGTCGAGCGCTTCGCCGGCGCGCAGCATCACTCCAGCCAGCATGCCGGCGGCGAGGGCTGGCAAGGCAAGCGCTGCGTCGTCGTCGGCTCGAACAACTCGGCGCACGACATCGCCGCGGATCTGTGGGAGCACGGCGCCGAGGTCACCATGATCCAGCGCTCGCCGACGCTGGTGGCACGCGCCGAGACCCTGGCGCGATTCCGGACGCTCTACTCGGAGGCGGCGGTGAAGGCCGGCATCACGACCGACCATGCCGATCTCACGGTCGCCTCGCTGCCCTATGCCCTCTTGCCCGCGGCGTCACGGCCCACGGTCGAGCAGATCAAGCGCGAGGACGCCGCGTTCTATGCGCGGCTCGAAGCTGCCGGTTTCAAGCTCACCCACGGCGACGACGAGTCGGGCATCGGGCCGATGTATATCCGTCGCGGCTCGGGCTACTACATCGACGTCGGCGCCTCCGAGCTGGTGGCGAGCGGCGAGATCAAGCTCTGCTCCGGAGCCGAGGTCGCGCGGCTCGCCGAGCACGCCGTCGTGCTGACCGATGGCCGCGAGATCGCTGCCGACCTCGTCGTCTACGCCACCGGCTACGGCTCGATGAACCAGTGGGCGGCGGCGCTGATCTCGCAGGAGGTCGCCGACAAGGTCGGCAAGTGCTGGGGGCTCGGCTCGCAGACCGCCAAGGACCCCGGCCCGTGGGAAGGCGAGCTGCGCAACATGTGGAAACCGACGGCGCAGGACGGTTTGTGGTTCCACGGCGGCAACCTCGCCCAGTCGCGCCACTACTCCCGCTACCTCGCCCTGCAGCTCAAGGCGCGTCTCGAGGGCCTGCCGACACCGGTCTATGGCCGCGGCCCGGTGCACCACAAGGAATAGGCCGAGGGAGGCTCGCCCAGCTTGCCGCGTATGACGGGACAGGGGAGAGTCATCGACGCATGATTGCCGCCATCGCCCGCACCGGCCTTGCCATCGTCCTGCTGCTCGCCGCCGGCTGCTCGTTCTATCTCGGCGAGCCCAGGGTGGCGAAGACCGACCTTCGCGCCGACTTGAGCGGCGCCAGCGAGGTGCCGCCGACCGACAGCCCCGCCTGGGGCTACTTCGAGGCGGTCTACCGTCCGTCGACGAAAGTGCTGGAATATCGCCTGAACCTGGTCGGGCTCAGCAGCCCCATTACCATGAGTTACCTGCAGGGCCCGGCCGACCCTGGCGCGAACGCGCAGCGCGTCGCGCCCATCAACGTCCCGATCTACGACTACACGGTCCAGGATGGGGTTACTCTCACCGAGCAGCAGGCCGCCGAGGTGCTCGCCGGCCGCTGGTACGTCAACGTGCTGACGGTGAACCATCCCGACGGGGAGGTGCGGGGCCAGATCGTGCCGGTGAAGAAGTAGGTATCAATCGAACTCGTACTTCCAGCCGATCCACTCGGCGAGGCCGCGGCCCATCACCTGCTCGAGGTCGTTGCCCTCGAGCCACGGCAGCTCCTCGGTGAACATGGTCACGCACTGGCGCCAGGTGCACGGCATGCGGGTGATGTCGGTGCCCCAGAAGAAGCGCTTGGGACCATACGCGTCGAAGATGCGGTGCAGCCCGTCGTGCAGGTTGCGGAACGGGTAGGGCTGCGTCGAGTAGCCCGGCGCGCCGGTCGCCTTGACCGCGACGTTGGGCAGCTTGGCCAGCGCACACAGCTCGTCGAGCTTGCCGAATGCCGCCGCGTCCTTCTCGAGCCGCAGCAGGCCGCAATGGTCGATGATCAGCCTGAGCTGCGGATGCGCCTCGGCGATCTTCCTGAATTGCGGCAGGAACAGCCCGGCCATGGTCGCCACCGGGAGGCCTTCCTTCTCGGCCGCCGGCCATACCCAGTCGAGCTTGCCCTCGTGCAGCGCCTTCTGCTGGTCGGGGTAAAGCAGCGCCCAGCGCAGGCCCATCATGCCGGGCTGGTTGCGCCAGCCGACGATGCGCTTGCGGCTTTCCGGATCGTCGAGCGGAAACTGGCCCATCACGGCGAAGCGCTCGGGATACTTCCTCGCCGACTCGACGGCATAGGCGTTCGAGTCGGGGTCCCAGCTGTAGGGTGGATGGATCAGCGCGGCATCGACGCCGGCCTCGTCCATCTCCTTCAGCGCCTCCTCGGCGGTGTACTTCTCGACCTTGCGATGCAGGCCGGACGGCGGCGTGACGGTCTTTGTCCAGATGTGGATCTGGGCGTCGATGATCTTCATGGCGTTTCACCCGGGGCGCTTGTTGAGTGCTATCATTGTGCGCCGATTTGGCGGAGCAATTCCATGGCGACGACCGACAAGCTGTTCGCAGGCTCGATCCCCGAAATCTACGACCGGCTGCTCGTCCCCCTGATCTTCGAATCCTGCGCGAGTGACCTCGCCGATCGGGTCGCCGGCGCCGGCCCGGAGACGATCCTGGAGATCGCGGCCGGCACCGGCGCACTCACGCGCGCTCTCGCCGCACGCCTGCCCGACGCGCGGATCATGGCGACCGACCTCAACCAGCCGATGCTCGACAGGGCGGCTGAGCGGCAGCCGCCCGGCCAGATTGAATGGAAGCAGGCCGACGCGCTCGCCTTGCCGTTCGAAGACGAGAGCTTCGATGCCGTCGCCTGCCAGTTCGGCGCGATGTTCTTCCCCGACAAGGTGCAGGGCTACAGTGAGGCGCGGCGCGTCCTGAAGCGCGGCGGCCGATACCTGTTCAACGTGTGGGACAGGATTTCCGCGAACGAGTTCGCCGACGTCGTCACCGAGGCGCTCGTTGCGGTCTTCCCGCACGATCCGCCGCGCTTCATGGCGCGCACGCCGCACGGCTATCATGACATCGCGCGCATCCGGCGCGAGCTCGAGGCTGCGGGCTTCGTCGACATCGCGGTGGAAGCCGTGGACGGGGTGAGCAAGGCCGCCTCGCCGCGCATCCCGGCGATCGCGATCTGCCAGGGCACGCCGCTGCGCAACGAGATCGAGGCGCGCGACGCTACGCGGCTGGAGGAAGCGACCGAGCGGGCGGCCGAGGCCGTGGCTCGACGCTTCGGCAACGGCGCCGTCGAGGGCCGCATCCGGGCGCTGGTGATAGCGGCACGGCGCTAGCTGAAGTGCGATTTCCTCTGGTCGAAGCATCAAGAATGACCTCACCCTGAGGAGCGGCCGTAGGCCGCGTCTCGAAGGGTCGGCCACAGCACGTCTGTTGCCAACCCTTCGAGACGCCACGCTCCGCGTGGCTCCTCAGGGTGAGGTCTAGTGCGGTGCTTCAATTCAAGAAGATCACGCCCGAAAGCGGGTTATTCTCGTGTCGATCGTGCTTTTCCGGACCGCGAGCGTCCCGCTCGCTCAGATTCATGAGCGAGTGAGACGCTCGCGGTCCGAAAAAGCATGACGCTGACGGTCAGTTCGGCGTCGGCGACGCCGGATCGATCAGTCCCTCGCGCTTGAGCTCGCTCCACAGCTCGCTCGGCAGGTTGACCGACATCCGCGCCGCGTTCTGCTTCACCTCGGCGACGCTGAGCGCGCCCGGGATGACCGAGCACACGGCCGGATGGAACAGCGGGAACTGCAGCGCCGCGGCGCCAAGCTCGACGCCGTGGCGCCGGCAGATCGCCTCGATCTTCTGCGCCTTCTCGATCAGGTTGGCAGGCGCCGGAGCGTAGTCGTGCGTGGCGCCGGGCTTCACGCCGCCGGTCAGGATGCCGGAATTGTACGGGCCGCCCAGGATCACCGAGACGCCGCGAGTCACGCACTCGGGCAGGAACTCGCCGAGCCCGCCCTGCTCGAGCAGGGTGTAGCGGCCGGCCAGCAGCATGCAATCGAAGTCGCCTGCCTTGATGAAGCGCAGGCTGGTGTCGGCCTCGTTGATGCCCACGCCGATGGCGCCGATCACGCCCGAGCGGCGCAGCTCGTCGAGCGCCCTGAAGCCGGAATCCATCACCGTCCGGAAGCGCTCCTCGAGCACGGCGCGGTCCCTGGTCGTCCAGAAATCGACGTCGTGCACGAGGGCGATGTCGATGCGCGAGATGCCGAGGCGCAGGTGCGAGTGCTCGAGCGAGCGCATGACGCCATCGTAGGTGTAGTCGAACACCGGCGCGAAGCCGGGCAGGCCGCTGTCGCGGAAGTCGGCCGGCGGCTGCTCGCCGGGCTTCATGGCGTGGAGGACGCGGCCGACCTTGGTCGACAGGACATAGCTGTCGCGCGGCTTGCCGCGCAGCGCCGCCCCCATGCGCAGCTCGCTGCGGCCGTAACCGTAGTAAGGCGAGGTGTCGAAGAAACGCACGCCGGCCTCGTAGCCCTGGTTGACGACCGCCAGCGCCCTCGACTCCGAGATCGTGGCGCGAAAGCCGCCCATCGGCGCGCCGCCGAGGCCGAGCGTGGTGACCTCGACCTTGGTGCGGCCGATGCGGCGGCGGGGAAGGGTGGTCATCAGGCGGCCTCCTGCGCGACGGTCGGTCCGTCGCTGCGCGTCGTCGTGCGGCGCACGTCGCGCACGATGCTGAGATCATCGAAGCGGCGCACGCGATGCATCGTCGTGCGGTTGTCCCAGATCACCAGGTCGTGCTGAGTCCAGCGATGAACGTAGACGAAGTCCGGCTGCGTGGCGTGCTCGATCAGGTCGCGGATGAATGCCATCGCCTCGGGCCGCGGCCAGCCGACGACGGCGCCGATATGGGCCGACAGGAACAACGACTTGCGGCCGGTCACCGGATGCGTGCGCACCAGCCGCTGCAGCACCGGCCGCATCGACACGCGCTCGTCGGGCAGGAACTCGGAGAAGCCGAGCTGCTGGCGCGAGTAGATCAGCGAATGCTCGCAGACCAGATCCTCGACCTCGGCCTTGGTGCGCGCATCGAGCGCGTCGTAGGCCGCGCGCATGTCGGCGAACTCGGTGTTGCCGCCGGCCGTCGTGACGATGCGGCCGCTCAGGATCGAGTAGCGGGCCGGCACGGCGCGGAACGAGGCATCGGAATGCCACAGCCGGTTGCCGAGCGAGGCCATGCGGCGGCGATTGTCGCGCGCCAGTACCGCGCCGTCGCGATCGAGATTGGAGACGTCGGCAAAGGCCGGCGCGAGGCGCAGCTCGGTGTTGCGCACCGTGCTGTTGGCGCCCTCCTCGAGCGGCCCGAAATTGCGCGTGAAGGCGAGCTGTTGCTCGTCGGTGATGTCCTGCCCGGGCAGCACGAGGACGGCGTAGCGGTCCATGCCGGCCTCGACGGCGGCGACCTCGGCCGGCGTGATCGGCCTGCTTGCATCGATGCCGGTCAGGCGCGCGCCGATGTGCGGCGTGAGGGGTGTGATCGCGAGGGGCATGGACGAACTATAGCGCCGCCGGGCCATGCGTGGGAGGAAACCCAGGCACGGCGATGAGGCTCATTGCCGGGAGCGCGCCACTCCAGTGGCGCTTTTCATTGTCCTCCCCAGCTTCGCTGGGGAGGTGTCGGCGTCTTCGCCGACGGAGGGGTCATAGGCCCCCTCACGTGGCTCATGACCCCTCCGTCCGCGATTACGCGGACACCTCCCCAACTTCGTTGGGGAGGAAAATGAGAAGAGCGCCACGGAGTGGCGCGCTCCCGGCAATGAGTCCCCTTGCGAGAGGGGCAGCGCCTCACCGCAACGCCGCGGCGATGTTGCCGCCGTCGACGGTGAGCACGGCGCCAGTGCTCTTGGATGCCTTGGCGAGCGCCACGAAGGATTGCGCGACGTCGTCGGCCGTCACCTCGAGGCCGAGCAGGTTGCCGCCCATGTAGTCGGCCTCGCTGAGCCCGCGCGCCCTGGAGCGCTGGGCGATCATGGCGTCGGTTAGCAGGCCGGAGCGGATGCGGTCGGCGTTGACGGCGTTGGACCGGATGCCGTCGGCGCCGTGGTCGAGGGCGTACTGGCGCATCAGGAACAGGGTCGCCGCCTTGGGCAGCCCATAGGGACCGAAATCGGGCCCCGGGTTGACCGCCTGCTTGGAGGTGTTGAACAGCAGGCAGCCGCCCAGGCCCTGTGCGCGCATCACCCGCACGGCGTTCTGCGCCACGCTTTGATGGGCCCAGAAATTGAGCTCGAAGCTCTGGCGCAAGGTCGCCTCATCGATGTCGCCGATCCGGCCCTGCCACGCCGCGCCGGCGTTGGAGACCACGATGTCGACGCCGCCGTAGGCCGCGGCGATGCGATCGAAGGCGGCGCGCACCTCGGCGGGATTGGTGACGTCGCAGGCGATGGCGAGCCCCTTCACCTTGCCGGCGATCTCCTTGGCGCGTGCGGGATCCTGGTCGATCACCACCAGCTCGGCGCCCTCGCGCGCGAAGGCCTGCGCCGTCGCCGCCCCGATGCCCGAGCCGCCGCCGGTCACGACGACGATGCGGCGCGCCAGCGGTTTCTCGGCCTCGGCGCCGAGCTTGGCCTGCTCGAGCGACCAGTACTCGATGTCGAAGATGTCGGGCTCGGGGATGCACTGGTAGGTGCCGAGCCACTCGGCGTCGGTCACCACCTCGACCGTGGTCTCGGCGAGGTCGGCGGCGATCTTCGCATCCTTCGACGACTTGCCGAGCCCGAACAGGCCGAGCCCCGGTACCAGCACGACGCGCGGCATCGGGTCGAGCTCGGTCTTGCCGGGCAGCTGGCGCGCGTTGTGACGCTGAAAGTAGGAGTGATAGTCGGCGACGAAGCTGTCGAGCGCCTGCTGCGCTGAAGACTTGAAGGCGTCGAGCTTGCCGGCCTCGGGTGCCGGCACGACCAGCGGCAGGTTCTTGGTGCGGATCGCGTGGTCGGGCGTCACCGGCCCCTGCTGGCTGTAGCGCGCGATCTCGCGGCCGCCGACATAGGTCAGGATTTCCGGGCTGGTGCGGAACTCGAGCACGAAGCGCTGCGCGGCCTCGCGGCCGCCGCTCTTCGCCGGCAGGGAGAACAGCCCGCGCAGGATCGGCGCGACCTCCGCGGCGCTCGCGATCGCGCCGGGCAGGCTGGCGCCAGGGAAGATCCTGCGCGTCGCCCTGGCCAGGCACTGCTCGGCCAGGCTCACCAGGTCGATCATGCGGACATAGGCTTCTTCCGCCGTGGCGCCCATCGAGAAGATGCCGTGCTTCAGCAGGATCAGCCCCTCGACGTCGGGATGGGCGCGCGACACCTCGCTCGCCTTCTTGGCCAGCGCGAATCCCGGCATGATGTAGGGCACCAGGGCGGCGCGCTTGCCGAACACGTCGCGCGCCAGTGCCTCGCCGTCGGGCTGGTCGGTCAGCGCCAGCACGGCGTTGGAATGGGTGTGGTCGATGAATTTGTGCGGCAGGAAGGCGTGCAGCAGCGTCTCGACCGACGGGTTTGGCGCCTTGCTGTCGAGCAGGTTGCAGCGCTGGATGTTGACCATGTCCTCGTCGGAGAGCGCCTGCAGGCCGACCAGGCCGCCGAGCGGCGCCAGGCGCACCGCCGGCAGGCCGGGCGCCTCGATCGTGCCCATGTCCCAGCCGCTGCCCTTGACGCAGAGAACGTCGACCGGCTCGCCGGTGATGTCGGCCACCCTGGTCTTCACCGAGGTGTTGCCGCCACCATGCAGCACCAGCCGCGGCTCGCCGCCCAGCAGGCGCGTCGTGTAGACGCGCAGCGCCAGATCCTCGCCGATGCCCTTGGCGGCATGCCGGGCGATCGCGTCCTTGGCGTCGGTGTCGGACCACAGGTTCTGCATCGATGTTCCCTCTCCTATCACCTCACCCTGAGGAGCGGCCGCAGGCCGCGTCTCGAAGGGTGGGCATCAGACAACGTGCGCTATCCCACCCTTCGAGACGCGCCGCTGCGCGGCGCTCCTCAGGGTGAGGTGCTGGGTGACCTAGCCATGCGCGATTACGATCTTGCCGAAATGGGTCTGGCTCTTCATGTGCCGGTAAGCTTCCTTCGCCTCGGCGAAAGGAAACACCCGGTCGATGACAGGCTCGAGGCGATTCGCCTCGATCGCCCGGTTCATCGCCTCGAACATCTGACGATTACCGACATAGAGGCCCTGGACGTGCAGGTTGCGGCGCAGGATCGGCATGGGATCGACCTCGGCCGCGCCGGACAGCAGGCCGATCACCACGATCTTGCCGGCGATGCGCGCCGCCTGGAACGAGCGCGGCAGGGTGCCGGCGCCGCCGACCTCGACGATCAGGTCGGCGCCGCGCCCGCCGGTGAGCTTCATCGCTTCCTTGTCCCAGTCGGGCGTGGCGCGATAGTCGATCACCGCCTCGGCGCCCATCTGGCGCAGGCGCTCGGCCTTGGCGGCCGAGCTCGAGGTCGCGATCACCCGTGCGCCGAACGCGCGGGCGAACTGCAAGGCGAAGATCGAGACGCCGCCAGAGCCCTGCACCAGCACGAGATCTCCCGCCTTGATCCGGCCGATCTCGACCAGCGCGTGCCAGGCCGTGACGCCAGCGCAGGGGAGGGTGGCGCCTTCCTCGAAGCTCAGGCTGTCGGGCAGCAGGACCACGCCGTCTTCCTCGAGCAGCGCCAGCTCGGTCAGCATGCCGTCGATCGCGCCGCCCATCGCAGAGGCGGTCGCCCCGTCGTCGATCGCCCCGCCCGGCCATCTCTGCATGAAGCAGCCGGCCACCCGGTCGCCCACCCTGACCCGGCTGACGCCGGCGCCGACCGCGACGATCTCGCCCGCGCCGTCGGACAGGGGGATCAGATCGGGCTTGGGCGCGGCGCGTGCCGAGCTGCCCTGGATGGTCATCAGATCGCGATAGTTGAGCGAGGTCGCCCGCACCCGCACCAGCACCTGCCGCGGCCCCGGCACGGGATCCGGCCGCTCGACCAGGGTGAGGGAGTCGATGCCTTGCGGCGTAGGGATGACGTAGCATTTCATTTCGATACCACCTCATGCTGAGGAGCGAGCGCAGCGAGCGTCTCGGAGCATGGCAACAGGCAGCTTGCCTGATCCCCATCCTTCGAGACGCCGCGCGCTGCGCGCGGCTCCTCAGGATGAGGAATAGCTGGTTGCACCAGCCCGATGAGGCTTGTTTCTCTCACTGCCCGCCCTTCAGCTCGACGATGGTCTTGGCCATGACCGCCTCCTGGTCCCACGGGAACAGGATCCAGGTGTCCTGGCTCACCTCGGTGATGTAGCTGTCGACGGTCGGCCTGCCGGCCGGCTTGGCGTAGACGGTGGCGAAGTGGGCCTCGGGCAGCATGGCGCGGACGGCCCGGGCGGTGACCCCGGTGTCGACCAGGTCGTCGACGATGAGCCAGCCCTTGCCCTTCTCCTGCTCCGCTGTCGTGCCCTTCAGGAGCTCGACCTTGGCGCCGCGTTCCATGCGGTCGTAGGTCGAGCAGCAGACAGTGTCGATCAGTCGCAGGTTCAGCTCGCGTGCGATGATGGCGGCGGGAACCAGGCCGCCGCGCGTGATGGCGACCAGCCCCTTGAACGGCCCGAGATCGGCGAGGCGCCACGCGAGCGCCCGCGCGTCGCGATGCAGCTCGGTCCACGACACGGGAAACATCTTGCTGTAGCCGGCGCTGCCTGCCATCGATCGAGCCTCCCCCGCCGGCCCGGTTTGGCTTGCCGGACGGCAGACGCTGCACTAACACCTTCGCCGGACGCAATGAAGGCTGTCGCGTGCGCAGAGCAAGGGCGAGAATCGAGTAACCATGGGATTTGAGCTGACACCGGCTTTCTGGAGCGGCCTCGCCCAGATCATCCTGGTCAATATCGTCCTCTCCGGGGACAACGCGCTGGTCATCGCGCTCGCCTGCCGGAACCTCGAGAAGCGGCACCAGAAGCCTGCGATCCTGATCGGCAGCGCCGGCGCCATCGTGCTGCGCATCATCTTCGTGCTGATCGTCGATCAGCTTCTCCAGATCGGCTACCTGAAGCTGGTCGGCGGCCTGCTGCTGCTGTGGATCGGCATCAAGCTGGTGCAGGGCGAGGAGGAGGGTGGCGACGGCGTCAAGGCGGCCGGCTCGCTGTGGTCCGCCATCCGCACCATCATCATCGCCGACGCCGTGATGAGCCTCGACAACGCCATCGCCATCGCCGCGGCGGCGCACGGCAACACCGTGCTGATCGTCCTCGGCCTGCTCATCAGCATCCCGCTGATCATCTTCGGCGCCACGCTGATCATGCTGCTTCTCAACCGCTTCCCGCTGATCGTCATCGCCGGCGGCGCGCTGCTCGGCTACATCGCGGGCGAGGTGCTGGCGACCGACCCGGCCTATGCGGAAAGGCTCGCGGCCGTCCTGCCCAACGCCAAGATGATCTTCGAGATCGGCGGCGCCGTGATCACCGTGGTGATCGGCTACTATCTGCAGCATCGCGCCAGGCAGCGTGTGCATGCCGAGCCGGTCGACCTCGCCAAGAAAACCTCGGGCAAGGAGTGAGGGGCATGGCCAAGAAATCGATCCTGGTGCCGGTCGACGGGTCGGCAAACTCCGACCGCGCGGTCGCGCACGCGCTCGAGCTGATCGCCGGCGGCCTGGCCGCCGAGCTGCATTTCCTCAACATCCAGCCGTCGTTCGGCGGCGCCATCTCGGCCTTCGTCGATCGCGCCCAGATCGACTCCTACCGGCGCGAGGAGGGCGACAAGGCCCTCGCCTCGTCGGTCGCGCTGGCGCAGAAGGCCGGGGTGCCGGCCTCCGTTCATATCGGCGTCGGACGGCACGGCGCGGTGGTCAACGATTTCGTCAAGAAGCTCGGTGCCGGCGCCGTCGTTCTGGGCACGCGCGGCCATACCGGGCTGGCCGGCGTGCTGATGGGCTCGGTGGCGCAGGACGTCATCGCCCATGTCGACGTGCCGGTGACTCTGGTCAAGTAGCACCGATACGATCGCCGGGGCGCCGGGGGCCTGCGGTTGTTGTGCCGGTCCGGCCGGCGTACAACCCCGCGGTACCCCCAGGAGGTTCGCTGATCGTGGCCGACGAGCTGTGGCGACGCCAGGCGCTCGCGCCCTACGCCACCCTGCCGTGGCAGAGCCGCGGCCGCCTGCACCGGGAAGCTGAATCGCCGAGCCGCAGCCCGTTCCAGCGCGATCGTGACCGCATCATCCATTCGACGGCGTTCCGGCGTCTGAAGCACAAGACTCAGGTCTTCGTCTATCACGAGGGCGACCACTACCGGACGCGGCTGACCCACTCGCTCGAGGTCGCGCAGATCGCCCGCTCGATCTGCCGCACCCTGCGGCTCGACGAGGATCTCGGCGAGGCGGTGGCGCTGGCGCACGATCTCGGCCACACGCCGTTCGGCCATGCCGGCGAGGAGGCCTTGCACGCCGCCATGGCGCCTCATGGCGGCTTCGACCACAACGCCCAGACGCTCCGCATCCTCACCAAGCTCGAGGAGCGCTACGCCGAGTTCAACGGGCTGAACCTCAC
>JALHMO010000101.1 GCA_022844015.1 Reyranella sp.
GCCCAGTACATGGAGCCGCGCGGCTCGATCGGCACCTACGATGCCGGCGACGATCGCTACACGCTCTACGCCGACGTCAACTACCCGCACCGCGTTCGCAACATGCTGGCCAACATGATTTTCAAGGTGCCGGAGAGCAAGGTCCGCGTCGTCTGCCAGGACGTCGGCGGCGGCTTCGGCGCCAAGGGCTGGCAGTATGTCGATCACCGGCTGACCCTGTGGGCGGCGAAGAAGATCGGCCGGCCGGTGCGCTGGAGCTGCGAGCGCTCGCAGGTGATCATGGCCGACGAGCATGGCCGCGACAACATCGGCGACATCGAGCTCGCGCTCGCGGCCGATGGCAGGATTCTCGGGCTCCGGCTGCACATGCTGGCCAGCGTCGGTGCCTACATCGCCTCCGACCGCCAGCTGCTGACGCCGTTCGGCCAGATCGGCACGGTGACTGGCGTCTACGATATCCCCGCCGCCCACGTCACGATCGACGCCGTCCTGTCGAACACCAACCCGACCGCTCCTTATCGCGGTGCCGGCCGGCCCGAGGCGGCCTACCTGATCGAGCGCATCGTCGAGGTGGCGGCGCAGGAGCTCGGTATCGATTCCATCGAGCTGCGCCGCCGCAACATCATCCCCACGGAGAAGCTGCCCTACAAGGCGCCGCTCGGCCCGTTCTACGACTGCGGCGAGTTCGAGAAGAACATGGACCTGGCGCTCGCGGCGTCCGACTACGCAGGCTTTGCCAAGCGGCGCGAGGCTTCGCGCGCCAGCGGCAAGCTGCGCGGCATCGGCCTCGCCAATGCCATCGAGCAGGCCGCCGGACCGACGCCGGAATACGCCGAGATCCGCTTCAACCCGAGCGGCACCGCCATGATGCTGATGGGCACCAAGACGCACGGGCAAGGCCACGAGACCGTGTTCAAGCAGATCCTGCACGACAAGCTGGGCATCGCGCCGGGCGACGTGCAGTTCATCGACGGCGATACCGATCGCGTGGCCTTCGGCATGGGCTCCAACGGCTCGCGCTCGATGGTGACCGGCGGCACGGCGTTGAGCCTCGCCGCCGAGAAGATCGTGGCCAAGGGCAAGCGGCTCGCCGCTCATCTGCTCGAGGCAGCCGAGGCCGACATCGCCTTTGCCGATGCGAAGTTCTCGGTCGTCGGCACCGATCGCAGCCTGACCCTGAAGCAGGTCGCCATGGCGGCCTTCCAGCCGGCCCGCCTGCCGCCCGGCATCGAGCCCGGCTTCTACGAGGACGCCACCTACGCGCCCAAGCGCGACACCTTCCCCAACGGCTGCCATGTCTGCGAGGTCGAGATCGATCCCGACACCGGCGAGGTGGCGCTACTCTCCTATCTCGTGGTCGACGATGTCGGCACCGTGATCAACCCGCTGACGCTGGCCGGCCAGATCCATGGCGGCGTGGCGCAGGGCATGGGCCAGATCCTGATGGAGCGGGTGGTCTACGACCCCGACTCCGGACAGCTCCTGACGGCGAGCTTCATGGATTACGCCATGCCGCGCGCCGACACGATGTGCAGCATGAAGATCGTCAGCAACCCGGTGCCGACGGCGACCAATCCGCTGGGCGTCAAGGGCGCGGGCGAGGCGGGCTGCGTCGGCGCCATGCCGGCGATCATGCTCGCCATCATGAATGCGCTGGCCGAACGCGGCGTCGGCGAGCTCGACATGCCGGCGACCAGCGACCGCGTATGGCGCGCCCTGCAATCCGCCGGCACGACGACCAACGGAGCCTGACCATGGAGGCGATGCGAACGGGTGCCGAGTATCGTGCCAGCCTGCGCGACGGCCGCCGCGTCTTCGTCCTGGGCGACGGGCAGGTCGACGATGTCACGACGCATCCGGCGACCCGGGCGATGGTCGAGGAATACGTCGGCTGGTACGACCGGCACCTCGACCCCGCCTGGCAGGACAGGCTGATGACGCCGCCGTGCCGGGGTGGCGCGCGGACGCCGCTCGGTTACCTGGTGCCGAAGACTGCCGACGACCTGATCCACATGGGACGCAGCTTCGCGGCAACCACCTTCCTCAGCGCCGGCAATATCACCCATACGCCGGCCTATGGTCACATGATCGCCCTCGGGGTGCTGCACGCGGTCTGCCTGCGCAACGCCTCGCCGCAGCAGGTCGCCAATGCCGAGGCGCAGCGTGCGGCGATCGCCCGCACCGGCCGCTTCCTCACCTTTGCCTCGGGCGCGGCGCCGATCGGCTTCCGCCTGCGCGCCGATCCGGCCCAGCGCGCGTCGCTCAGGATGGTGCGGCAGACCGATGCCGGCATGGTGGTCAGCGGCAAGATCGGCATGCACACCAGCCCGGCCTATGCCGAGGACGTCTATGTCGGCGCGCTCAACGGCGTCGACTTCGAGGGCCATCGGGCGACCTTCACGGTGGCGGTCAACGCACCGGGCGTCACGGTGATCTGCCGCAAGTCCTCAGCACGCGACGCCAACCCGTTCTCGGCGCCGCTCAGCAACCGCTTCGACGAGCTCGACGGCCAGATGTGGCTCGACGAGGTGCTGGTGCCGTGGGAGCGCGTGTTCCTCGTCGAGCCGATGGCCGAGCCGGTGGCGCGCTGGCTGCTCTGGCACCAGCTCTATTGCTGGCTGTCGAAGGCCGAGTTCACGCTCGGCCTGGCGCTCGCCTGCGCCGATGCCATGGGCCTGGTCGCGCACGACCAGACCATCGAGTACGTGCTCGACCTGGTCACCGCCGTGCAGACCGTTCGAAGCTGCCAGGTCGCCGCCGAGCGCGACCCGGAGCTCACGCCGGAGGGCAACTGCTCGCCCAACCATGCCCACCTCGCCGCCGGCAGCCTGGCGATGCTGAAGGCGCGGCCGCTGGTGAGCGAGATCCTGCGCATCCTGCCGGGCTCCTCGCTGGTCGTCGCACCGACCGATCGCGATCTCGCCGATCCCGCGCTGGCGGCGGGGCTGGCCGAATCGTTCGAGGGCGGCGGCTACACGGCCGCCCAGCGCTCGGCCCTCCTGCAGATGGCCTGGGACCATGTCGGCTCGGCGCTCGACCAGCGGGAATCGGTCTACGAGCTGCATTCCAATGGCGGCATACCGGTGTGGCGCAGCCGGTTGCGCCGCAACTTCGCGAGCTACAACGACCTGGCCAACGGCGTCCTGCGCACCCTCGGCATGGCGATGCCCGAGATCAACCTCGACTCCATCCGCAACGCGCCCCTGGTCGGCCGTCGTGTCGTCACGCCGCCGTCGGCCGGGCCGAAGCCGGCCTCGTGAGGAGCGGCTGCGCAGGCCGCTCTTTTGTCGTCCTGAGCGCAGCGAACGATCTCGTCGCCACTTGCCACAAGGGTGCCCGCGATTTCCGGCGATGAGATCCTTCGCTGCGCTCAGGATGACAGGACTTTCCGACACTCCGAGGACGAGACCGCCATGAACCATGACGTGATCCGCGACGGCGTGAAGGTCTGCATGTTCGACCAGTACGGCACTGTGGTCGACATGCAGGGCGGGCTGACGGCGGTGGCGACGCCGTTCCTCGCGAGGAAGGGATGGAAGGGCAAGCCCGACTCCTTCGTCACCTGGTGGCGGCGCACCCACTTCGAGAACTCGATGATCGATGCGTTGCTGCATCGCGAGCACACGCCCTACCGCGAGATCGGCCATCGCGCAGTCGCTCACGTGATGGACCGCGCCGGCATCCCGTACACGATGGACGAGGTCCGCTGCCTGGTGGCTGAGATCGAGAAGCTGAAGCCGTTCCCGGAGGTACCCGAGGCGCTCGCGCGCCTCCAGTCACGCTACAAGCTCGTCGTGCTGTCCAACGGCGACCCGGACATGCTCGAGGCCGCCAAGGCGCATCACCGTATTCCGTTCGACCGCGTCATCTCGGTCACCGAGGCGAGTTCCTTCAAGCCGCATGTCGCGACCTACGCCAAGGCGGCGGAACTGGTCGGCGTGCCGGTCGACCAGATCCTGTTCGTCGCAAACCACGCCTTCGATTGCATCGGCGCCAAGTCGGCCGGCATGCGCACCGCCTTCATCGACCGCCGTGGCCGGCCGTTCGGCATCACGCCGCATCAGCCCGACATCCTGGTGCGTACCATCGGCGAGCTGGCCGACGCGATTGCGTGACCAGGCCATCACGCCGATGCCCGGAAGCGAGCAGGAACTCAGCGAACGGCCGCCCGACGCACCGCAGCCGCCGGAGATCAGGCCAGTGCCCGGCGACGCCAAGCTTCCTTCGCGGCGGTGACGTCGCCCGAGCTCGATGGGTTGCTCAATCCCGCCGTCGCTCCTGATAGAGGTTGGCGAGACGGGCGATCAGGAAGGCCACGTACATGACGCCGAGCACCTGCTCGACCACGATCAGGCTGCGCGCCTGATGGGTCGTCGGCGTGATCTCGCCGAACCCGGTCGACGTCAGCACCGTGAACGAGAAGTACATGAGGGCCGACCAGCCGAGCTTGCCGTCCGGCTCGTTGACCGAATGGACGTGGAAGGCATGCGGCTGGTTGACCTGCAGGAGCGAGAACAGCGTGGCGAACATGACTGCCAGCAACACGTAGGCCGAGACGGCCGCGAAGACCTTGTCGGCGGTGATCGGCCGCGAATCCATGACGTAGCGCAGCAGCTCGACGATGACGATGGCGGTGAAGGTTGCCGTCGTGGCGAAGCCGAGCGGCGCAAACCAGCGTATGCCGGTGCGCATCGCGACCAGGGTCTCGGCCGCCACCATCAGGAGCAGCAGGGCGGACCAGATGGCGAACAACCAGGCCCGGAAGGGGAACAGCGCGAGCGCGACGATGGCCACGACGCCCAGCAGGAGAAAGGCGACGCTGATGGTTGCCCTGGCGAAGGCCGGGTCCGCGAGAATGAACAGGAAGAGCGCGGCCAGCAGGGCGCCGCAGCGATTGCGACGGAGCCAGGCGACGCGCCGCAGCGTCGATGTCGATGTCGTGATCATGAGCGAGTAGTCCCCCGGCCCATCGATACCATCTGGGTCGACAGCCTGCCAGAAGCGCACGACCGGCGCCGGCCGCTTGCCCGGTAGATGCCCTGCGATCGCCTCCTATTCGGGCACCCCGGCCTTCGCCAGACCCTCGGCAAAGACCTCGCCGTGCGCGAAGCGGCGCAGGTTGTGGCGCAGCACCGAGACGCGGAGCGGCGGGCCGACGCGGTTGCGGCGGGCGAGGAACTCGGAGGCTTCGTCGCCGAGGCCGAGATGGCCGCAACAGCTGATCAGGGCGTTGTAGTGGCCGGCGAACTCCGCATCGGCGGCGACCGACGCGCGCAGGTGCGGCAGCGCCTCGGTGAAGCGCCGGGCGCCCAGCAGGGCCAGGCCGTGAATCGTCGTGTAGAGCCCGGAGAAAGAATCCAGGGGGCTCATGCGCAGCGCCTTCGCGGTCTCGGCGATCGCCTCGTCGTAGCGGCCGGCCCGCAGCAGGGCCCATCCATAGGTCGTCCGGCCGAGGGCGAAGTTGGGGTTCAGCGCGAGGGCGGCCTCGTGCTCGGCCAGGGCGCGGTCGTGCTGGCCCGATGTGCTGAGGTTGAGGCCCAGCATCAGCCGTGCCCACGGCTCGTTTGCATCCTGCTTGACCGCCTCCTGGGCATGCCGGGCGCTCTCTTCGTACCCGGCGTCGCGGTCCTCGATGTAGTGATAGAGCGTCGCCCACCACAGCGCCCAGCTCAGGATCGCGTGAGCGCGCGCATAGCGCGGATCGATCGCGAGCGCACGGTGCAGCAGGCGTTGCGCCTCCTCGTTCTCGCGGCGGCCGAACTGGTTGACGAGCGCGATCGCCCGGACGACCAGGCCCCACACGTCGACGTTCTCCGGAGGCTTGGATGCGGCGCGATAGCCCTCGCGCGCGTAGAGATGCGGCTCGATGGAGGCGACGATGTTGCCGGTGATCTCGTCCTGGACGGCGAAGATGTCGTCCATCCGCCGGTCGTACCGCTCGGCCCAGATATGGCCGCCCTTCTCGGCATCGACCAGCTGGGCGGTGATGCGGACATGCTCTCCCGCCCGGCGGACGCTGCCTTCGAGCGCATAGCGGACGCCGAGCTCGCGGGCGATCGCGCGGACATCGACGCTCCTGTCCTTGTAGGCGAAGGCCGAGTTGCGGGCGATGACGAACAGCCAGCGCAGCCGGGACAGGGCCGTCGTCAGATCCTCCGATATACCGTCGGCGAGAAACGCCTGCTCGGGATCCTCGCTCAGGTTCGCGAACGGCAGCACGACGATCGACGGCTCGTCGGGCAAGGGCAGGGCTGCCGCGGCGATCCCTGACGGGCTCGTGCCGCTCTCGACGGCGTAGGCCCGGACGGGCTCGGCGATGTTCTTCAGCCGGTGGCTGCCGAGATCGCGGAACCGCGCATCGATCTTGCCCTTGACCTGCTCGTAGACGGCTTGCGACAGGCAGATGCCGCCGCTCGCCGCGAGGCTTTCCAGACGAGCCGCGACGTTGACGCCGTCGCCCAGGATGTCGTCGCCCTGGACCAGGACATCGCCGAGATTGACGCCGATGCGAAACAGCATGCGCCGGTCGGCTGGCTGCCGGGCGTTGCGGCGCTGCATCCGCCGCTGCAGGGTGATCGCGCCCTCGACGGCGGCGACCGCCGAGGGGAACTCGATGAGCAGGCCATCGCCCATGGTCTTGACGATGCGGCCGTCGTGCCGCTCGATGACGGCGCGGACGGCCGCCAGGTGATCGCGCAGCTGCCGCGCCGTGCCGGCCTCGTCGCGACCCATGAGCCGGCTGTAGCCCGCGATGTCGGCGGCCAGGATGGCCGCAAGCCGCCGCTGAACCCGTTGTTGTGCCATGCGTGGCCGCTACTCTATGCGATGTACGCTTGAAACGGCAGCATGCCGGGAGGATGCGGCGAGGGCGAGGCGCATCCTGGTCGCGGAACGATGCTTTCGAGCGCGCCATCCTGCCGCCATCGATCGCCTCGAGATCGGGCCATTGCGACCCTGGTGTCGGACGCAATTCGTCCATTGCGCAATCGAATGCGGCGCAAGCGTCGGTGTCATCCCGAGCGCGCGCGAGCGCGCTCCGTGCGTGACCGCTCTTGGGGCGAGGTTGGCGCCTATGGCAGGAGGCACCGCCCCCACCTGCCGGCAGCATGGCCCGACGCGATGACCAGTTCGTGAAGGGCCGACCGTCGCGATGCGCCAGTGGCGCGTACGCCGGCCCAAGGCCGCGCCGCCCGAGACCATTGGTCTTCGGCCAGCGCCGTCCGATTGTTCAGGGACGGGTGGAATACGGGCTGATGATGTTGCCGTGGCGGTCGAGCCGGTTCCCCTGGCCGTCATAGCGATAGCCGTACTCGTCTCGGAAGGCCTCGACGCCGGCGGGCGGGGTTCTGGCCGGCGGGACTGCGGCTACCGTGGGTGCTGGCATGACATAGGCTGTGGCTGCCGGCGCCGGGGTGACATACGTCGTCGTCACGGGGGCGGGCGCCGAGTACACGACAGCGGCGGACGGCGGCCGCACGACTTCCGTCGTGCTGGAGTAGCCGCATGCGGATACCGCGAGACCGAGCCCGGCTGCGGCCAAGACTCTGGTGGACGCCATGAATAGACCCTCCTGTCGGCAAAACGCCTGCCAGTGATACGCGCCGGCAGCCCACGAGGTTGCAGGGTCGTGTGCCGACAAGCGGGACCATGTCCAGCTTGGTGCAGTGCTCCGGCAGCCGGCTCGCCAGACGGTCGGCGATCGCCTGCGCGTCCTCCGACTTCCAGCCGCCTTCGGGCGCCGGACGCAGGGCAATGCGGCCTCCTGCCTTGCCTGTCGTCGCGGGTCGGAGGGTCTTTCCGCCCGCAACGACCGGAAAGCGGCTGTATCAGAAGCCCATGCCGCCCATACCGCCCATACCGCCGCCACCTGGCATTGGCGGGGCCGGATCCTTGGGGCTCTCGACCACCATCGCCTCGGTGGTGATCAGCAGGCCGGCGACCGACACCGCGCCCTGCAGCGCGGCGCGCACGACCTTGGTCGGGTCGATGATGCCGGCCTTGATCATGTTGACGTATTCCGACTTCTGGGCATCGAAGCCGAGATTGACGTCCTTCTGGTCGAGCATGCGGCCGGCGACCACGGCGCCGTCGAAGCCGGCATTCTCGGCGATCTGGCGGACCGGCGCCTGGAGGGCGCGGCGCACGATCTCGATGCCGACCTGCTGGTCGTGGTTGCCGCCGCGCTTGTTCTCGAGCACGCGGGTGGCATAGAGCAGGGCGGCACCGCCGCCGGCGACGACGCCTTCCTCGACCGCCGCCTTGGTCGCGTGCATGGCGTCCTCGACCCGGTCCTTCCTCTCCTTGACCTCGATCTCGGTGGCGCCGCCGACCCGGATGATGGCGACGCCGCCGGCCAGCTTGGCGAGCCGCTCCTGCAGCTTCTCGCGGTCGTAGTCGGAGGTCGTCGTCTCGATTTGGGCCTTGAGCTGGGTGACCCGGCTCTCGATGTCCTTCTTTTTGCCGGCGCCGTCGATGATGGTGGTGTTGTCCTTGTCGATCCGCACCCGCTTGGCGGTGCCCAGCATGTCGAGCGTGACGTTCTCGAGCTTGATGCCGAGATCGTCGCTGATCTCGCGGCCGGCGGTCAGGACGGCGATGTCCTCGAGCATCGCCTTGCGGCGATCGCCGAAGCCCGGCGCCTTGACGGCCGCGACCTTGAGGCCGCCGCGCAGCTTGTTGACCACCAGGGTGGCCAGCACCTCGCCCTCGATGTCCTCGGCCACGATCAGCAGCGGCCGGCCCGACTGGGCGACCGCCTCGAGCAGCGGCAGCAGCGCCTGCAGGCTCGACAGCTTCTTCTCGTGCACCAGGATATAGGGATTCTCGAGCTCGCAGAGCATCTTCTCGGCGTTGGTGACGAAGTACGGCGAGATGTAGCCGCGGTCGAACTGCATGCCTTCGACGACGTCGAGCTCGGTCTCCAGGCTCTTGGCCTCCTCGACGGTGATCACCCCTTCTTTGCCGACCTTGTCCATCGCCCGGGCGATCATGTCGCCGATCGCCTTGTCGCCGTTGGCCGACACCGTGCCGACCTGGGCGATCTCGGCGCTGGTCGAGACCTTCCTGGAACGGCTCTTGAGCTCTGCCATCACCAGCTCGGCGGCGAGGTCGATGCCGCGCTTGAGGTCCATCGGGTTCATGCCGGCGGCGACCGACTTGGCGCCTTCGCGCACGATCGCCTGAGCCAGCACGGTCGCCGTCGTGGTGCCGTCGCCGGCGCTGTCGGACGTGCGGGTCGCCACCTCGCGCACCAGCTGGGCGCCCATGTTCTCGAACTTGTCGGAAAGCTCGATCTCCTTGGCGACGGTGACGCCGTCCTTGGTGATGCGCGGCGCACCGTAGCTCTTGTCGAGCACGACGTTGCGGCCCTTGGGGCCGAGCGTGACCTTGACCGAATCGGCCAGGATATCGACGCCGCGGATCATGCGGCTGCGGGCATCGCCGCCAAAACGTACTTCTTTCGCTGACATGGTCTTCGTCCCCTGTTCGAGCTTTGAGTTGCGAGCGGCCCTATGCCGGCCGTCCTTCGGGATCGACCCGTCGAGCGAGCGCGCGATCGTGCAGCGGCCTGACCTTCATGGCGCGTTTCTCTGCGAGGGAGCGCTCAGTGCCCGCAATTCAACAGCTGGCAGAGAAATGGTGCTTTTTTTGAGCGACTGGCAAGCGATATCTGCTCGAGCCGAGCTGCGCCAAGGCTTTTTTGGGCCGACAATTGGCGTGCATGTCCAGGACATTCGGCTCTCGCCTCGCAAATATAAGCGCCAGCGCCGCGCTGATATTCGTCGCGTTAGTCACCATCTTTGATGCACGCGGCTTTCAGCACTATCTCCGCTTGTGGGACCAGTCCCTGCTGCGGGATGTCGCCGTCGCCGTGATGCTCCTCGCCGTCGTGGGTGTCGTGCTGAGCGTCGGCCCGTTCGCTCTGGAACTGATTGGCTTTTGCTGAGCATCCACGACACACGGCCTGGGCGACACGCAGTGCGCCAGTCATCGGAGAACTACACCATGAAAAGTTGGAATTGGTACGACCCGCCTGTCCTCTTCCCCATATTCCTGCTCCTTCTGATCGTGGGCTTTGCGCTCTTGCGAACGGCGGAGTGAGGATCGCAGAGGCGCGTGCTCGCGCTTTGCGCGGGTCGGCGCCGCGGCGACGTTCGAGTTCTCGCCGGTCGTCCCGCCATCCCGGTCGACGCGGCGACTGAAGCTGACGTTCGCAAGGTCAGCGCACATCCTCGATCCGGATGCGTCTGACTCGTCCGAACCGTCAATCCGTCATGCGGGATGGCGACCGCGGCGGGTCGCCTTCGAGACTACGGGCCGTGCCGCGCCTCTGTCCGGCCACCGTGGAAGGCCATTGTGCCCATCATGTCCAATCCCCCTGCCGACGCCTACACAGTGTCGGGTGTCCACCCCGATACTCACCAGTTCCACGGCGAGACCTGTGCAACGCTCGAGGAGGCGCAGCAGCGCCTGAAGGAACTGCGGGCGGCCGGCTACCAGAGCGTTACCATATCTCCGTCAGACCCCAGGGCTCCGACATGGCCAAGGGGCTGAAACGCCCCGCCTATTGTGCGATTCTTCACGGAACATTCTGCGTCGGGCGACACTCCGACAGATCCGCCGGGCTAGCTCGGGTTGCGAGCATCATGCTCCAATGCCGCCGCGAGTTCCGCTGGATCGACCTTCACGATCTGACGCGTGGAGTCACCCTTGGCACCGGCCGGCAGGTAGAGCAGCGTCGCTATGCGGGTGTAGGCGAGAAATGACAGACCAGCGATCTGCTCTTCGTCCGTGCTGACTTGATAGGTGCCGGCGGGCTGGATCCCCTCTATCGAGCTGAGAGAGAAGGGACGTCGAAAAGTCACGGCCGTATCGGTAGTGCGGATGGACATTCACTCGGTCCTTTCTGCTTCCAGGGGATCTGGCTTATCACGAGATCGCAGTCGAACTGCGGTGTGAGCAACCGAGCTGAAGAAGGAGGCCGCCTCTGTGCAGCCCGGTCGACAGGATGCGTTCGATCAGAGCGAGCGGCGTGCATCTGGACATCGACGTCACAGAACATGGCTACGATCTCAGTGATTGCGAGGGGCCGGGGATGATGCATCTTCTCGGATGCAATGCGGATTGCAGCGGTGACCGAGGAGGGCGCGATGCGCCTTCCGGAGCGCTGCGCAATGAACCGACCAGGCGACTATCCGGTATCCTGCAGGCTCCCCTGCTTGCCGATATGGCGTGATCCGCATAATGAATGATCTGGTCGAGCGCCGCTCTGCACGCGATATTCACCGGATGCCGGACGCTGGGGACTGGGCCGTCACGCCCCGGCATCTCTCCGATCCATCGCGACGCTCGACACGGGGCCAGCTCGGTTCAGGCTGACGACGGAGAGAAAGAGGCCCGGTGCCGCACGAAACCTCCCTTCTTTCGACGATCGTGTTGGGCTTGGTGATGGCGGCGCTTGGCGGCTTCCTCGCGCGTCGGGTACGGCTTCCGCCGATCGTGGGCTACCTGCTGGCCGGGATCGCGATCGGGCCTTTTACGCCCGGCGTCGTCGCGGACAGTGCGCTTGCCGGGCAGCTGGCCGAGATCGGCGTCATCCTGCTGATGTTCGGCGTCGGCTTGCACTTTTCGTTCCAGGATCTTCTCGCCGTCCGCCGCATTGCCTTGCCCGGTGCGCTGGGACAGATCGTCGTGGCGACCATGATCGGCGTCGGCCTGGCGCATCTGTGGGAGTGGGGCCTCGGGGCCGGCATCGTATTCGGCCTGGCCCTGTCCTGTGCCAGCACTGTCGTGCTGTTGAGGGCGCTCGAGGACCACAACGCGCTCGATACGGTGAACGGTCACATCGCCGTTGGCTGGCTGGTGGTCGAGGACTTGGTGATGGTCCTCGCGCTCGTGCTGCTGCCGGCGTTCGCCGCGGCGCCGGGTGCGGGTTCCGGCGGCGGCCTCGCAGCGCGGTTGGCCGACGGCAACGTGGCGCTCATGCTGGCCCTCACCCTGGCCAAGCTCGCGATCTTCCTGATCCTGGTGATCGTCGTGGGGACCAGAGCCGTGCCGTGGCTGCTGGAGCGGGTGGCGCGTGCCGGCTCGCGCGAGCTGTTCACCCTCACGGTGCTCGCGCTTGCACTCGGCATCGCCTATGGCTCGGCGGAGCTGTTCGGTGTGTCCTTCGCGCTGGGCGCCTTCCTGGCAGGGGTCGTGCTCAGCGAGTCCGATTTCAGCCATCAGGCCGCTGCCGATTCGCTGCCGTTGAAGGATGCCTTCGCCGTCCTGTTCTTCGTGTCGGTCGGCATGCTGTTCGACCCGTCGATCCTCGTGCGCGAGCCGCTGCGCGTGCTTGTCGTCGTGGCGGTGATCGTGCTGGGGAAATCGCTGGTGGCCTTTGCCATCGTCATCGCATCCGGCTATCCCGCACGGACTGCCCTGACGGTTTCGGCGGGGCTGGCGCAGATCGGCGAGTTTTCCTTCATCCTGTCCGGGCTCGGCCTGGCATTGGGCCTCCTGCCGCCCGCCGGGGGCGACCTCATCCTTGCCGGAGCCCTGCTGTCGATTGCGGTCAATCCAGTGGTGTTCCTCACGGTCGAGCCTCTAGCAGCGTGGCTGCAGCAGCGGGCGGGTCTTGCCGCACCGTTCGGGCGCGCCGGAGGGCGACTGGCCGTGCTCGCACCTTCCGATGACTCCGGTCCGCAGGACCACGCCATTGTCGTGGGTTACGGTCGCGTCGGCGGCGTGATCGGCGAGGCACTCAAGGCCGAGGGCCTGCCGCTCGTGGTGATCGAGGAGAACCGGCGTCGCGTGGAAGCGCTGCGCAAGCGCGGCTTTGCCGCCGTTTACGGCGATGCGACCGCCCCCGGCGTCCTGGAGTCGGCAGGAATCAGGCGGGCGCGCCTGCTCATCGTGGCGGCACCGCGCGGATTCCTGACCCAGCGCATCATCGAGCTCGCGCGCCAGTCGAATTCGCGCATCCGGATCGCCATCCGAACGCATAGCGTCGACGAGCTGGCCCATTTCGAACGCATGGGCGTCGACGCTGCGATCATGGGCGAAACGGAGCTTGCCTATGGCCTGCTCGACTATGCCCTGCGCAGCCTGGGGTTCACGTCAGACCAGGCACGGTCGGTCGTACAGCGCATCCGGGATACCGGACATGGCGGCGCCTTCGAACGGGATTCCGACCCGGATCCGTGATGCACCGCGCAGAATAGGGGCAGGGTCACCGAGCGCGGTCCGCTGCACCAAGTCGCGAAGATCGTACCCCTCGCTGCTTCATTATCGCTTCGGCAATCCCCACTTATGCGGAGCCGCAGACTGCTGCCTGCTGGTCTCGTGGCCCGTCGCCATGCCCGATCCGGGCGTCCGCGACCAACCCCGGAAAGGGGAACAATGACAATCGATCCTGATCGTGCGGCGCGCGAACGGCTGGTGGCGGCGACGCTGGCAGCGGCACCCTGACATCGGAGATGCCAGGACCGTTCGAATCCGTCTTGTCGCGCCTGCCCGGGCGCGGCCGCCCCAGCTCGAGTCGCGACGACGAAATTCCCATCTGCGGCGAGCTGTTCAGCGTTGAGCGGCTGGAGGAGCATGCCCGCAGCCTGGCCGCCAACCAGCCGGTTCATGCCGGCCGCACCGCCGGCCGGTCCCTCGTCGTCCGCCTGCGCGCCAACGAGCGCGTGCTGCTGGAAGCGTATCGCACGATCGCGGCGACGGCCGGTGACGGCCGGCCCGCGGCGCCCGCGGCCGAGTGGCTGCTCGACAATTTTCACCTCGTCGAGCAGCAGGTCCGGGAGGTCCGCACCGACCTGCCGGAAGGATACTATCGCGAGCTGCCGAAGCTCTGCGACGGCCCCCTCGCGGGTTATCCGCGGGTCTTCGGGATTGCCTGGGCCTTCGTGGCCCACACCGACAGCCGCTTCGATCCGGAGACGCTGACGCGCTTCGTGCGCGCCTATCAGACGGTTCAGTCGCTCACCATCGGCGAGCTGTGGGCCGTCGCCATCACGCTCCGCATCGTGCTGGTCGAGAACCTGCGGCGATCGTCCAGCCTCATCGTGAGTCGCTGGTCCGAGCGCGAGCGCGCCAACCTGCTCGCCGATCGCCTGCTGGGCGTGAAGGATCATGCGGCGGATCCCGCAGCCCTGGCACCCTACGAAGAAGCACCGCTGCCCGACGCCCTGGTCGTCCAGCTCGTGCAGCGCCTGCGCGAGCAGGACCCCGACGCGACGCCGGCCGTCGGCTGGCTCGAGCGGCGGCTGGCGGGGCAGGGCAAGACATCGGAGGAACTGGTGCGCCAGGAGCATCAGCTCCAGGGCGCCGCCAACGTCACCGTCCGCAACATCATCACCAGCATGCGCCTGATCTCCGATGTCGATTGGGCTGCGCTCTTCGAGGCGGTCAGCCCGGTCGACGACGTGTTGCGCCAGCAGGGCGTCTTCGCCGACATGGATTTCGCCACCCGCAACCTCTACCGCAACGCCATCGAGCAGCTCGCCCGCGGCACTTCGTTGGCAGAACCGGAGATCGCCCGGCGTGCCCTGGCCGCCACGGCGATACCCGTTGCGGCCGACAAGGGCGGCCAACGGCGCGTCGAGGTGGGTTATCACCTGATCGGCGGCGGGCGTCGCGCCTTCGAGCGCGCGATCGGCTTTCGTCCGAAGGGGCTGACCTTGCGCCGGCGGTTCGTGCGTGCCGGGATCGCCGGCTATGTCGGCTGCGTTGCCGCGACCGCGGCGATCGGGCTGGTCCCGCCCGTGGTCGGTCTCGCGCTCCTCGGCGTGCAAGGCTGGTCACTCGTCGCGATGGCCCTGGCGGGGCTGCTGCCCACCCTCGATGCCGCGTTGCTGCTGGTCAATCGCCTGATCACCGGCGGCTTCGGTGCCACGCTCCTGCCCGGGCTCGCCCTGCGACAGGGCGTGCCGCCCGAGCTGCGCACCATGGTCGTCATCCCGACCCTGCTGACGACGGCGGCCGCGATCGAGGAACAGATCGAGCGCCTCGAGGTTCATCATCTCGCCAATCCGGACGGCGCGATCCACTTCGCCCTTCTGTCCGACTGGACGGACTCGCGCGCCGAGTCGATGCCCGGGGATGCCGCGCTTCTCGCGGCGGCCCGCGCCGGCATCGATCGCCTCAACCGGCGCCATCCGGACGCCGACGGCTTCGACCGATTCTTCCTGCTTCATCGCCGCCGCGGCTGGAACGAGGCGCAGGAGCGGTGGATCGGCTGGGAACGCAAGCGCGGAAAGCTGCACGAGCTCAACCATCTGCTGCGTGGCTCAGGCGAGACCACCTTCGTCGCGTCCGCAGCACGGCCGCTGCCGGCAGACGTCCGCTACGTCGTCACCCTCGATTCGGATACCCGCCTGCCGCGCGACGCAATCGTGCGCCTGGTCGGCAAGATGGCCCATCCGCTCAACCGGCCGCGGCTCGACGCGGCGATCGGCCGGGTCGTCGAGGGGTACGGCGTCCTGCAGCCGCGGGTTACGCCCTCGCTGCCGGTCGGCAGGGAAGGCTCGTTGTTCCAGCGCATCTTCTCGAGCCACAGCGGCATCGACCCCTATGCCTCGGCCGTGTCCGACGTCTACCAGGATCTGTTCGGCGAAGGGTCCTACTCGGGCAAGGGCATCTACGACATCGATGCCTTCGAGGCGGCGCTGCACGGCCGCGTGCCCGACAGCATGATGCTGAGCCACGATCTCTTCGAGGGCATCTTTGCCCGCGCCGGGCTGGTGTCCGACATCGAGGTCGTCGAGGAGTTCCCGGCGCGCTACGACGTGGCCGCGGCGCGCCAGCATCGCTGGGCGCGGGGCGACTGGCAGCTCCTGCCGTGGATGCTGGGGCTCGTGAGAGGGACGACGGTGCACGGCAGCGCGGGCTATCTCACCGCGATCGGCTTCTGGAAGATGTTCGACAATCTGCGCCGCACGCTGTCGGCGCCGGCCCTGCTGGTCGCGCTGCTCGCCGGCTGGACCCTGCCGCTGCCGGCCGCATTCCTGTGGACGGTCTTCGTGGTTCTGGTCATCGCCATGCCCACGATCCTGCCGATCATCGCCGCCATGCTGCCGCGGCACGCCGCCATCACGATGCGCAGCCATTTCGGCGCACTCGGAGCCGATATCCTGGCGGCAAGCGCCCAGGCTTCGTTGCTCGTCGTCTTCCTCGCCCACCATGCCTGGCTCATGGCCGACGCCATCGGCCGGACGCTGTTCCGTCTCGTCGTCAGCCAGCGCCGCCTGCTCGAGTGGATCACGGCCGCGCAATCCAGCCAGGGTCGGCGCGCCGGCTGGCTCGGCACCCACGTCACCATGGCCGGAAGCCTCGTGGTGGCGGCGCTGGCGGCCCTGTTCGTTGCCTGGGCCGGTTCGGCCGCGCTGCCCGTCGCAGCCCCGTTCGTGCTGGCGTGGTTCGCCGCGCCTGCGGTCGCCCGCTGGGTGAGCCGAGCGCCGCGCGACGCTGCCAGCCTTCGCGTGGCGCCGGCCGATGCCGCAGCGCTCCGGCTCGTGGCGCGTCGCACCTGGCGCTTCTTCGAGACCTTCGTCACCGATGCCGACAACTGGCTGCCGCCCGACAATTTCCAGGAGGATCCGGCGCCGGTCGTCGCCCGGCGGACGTCGCCCACCAACCTCGGGCTCGTGCTGCTGGCGACGGCATCCGCCCGCGAGTTCGGCTGGCTCGGCCGGATCGAAGCCGTCGAACGCATCGAGGCGACGCTGGCGACGATGCAGCGCATGAAGAAGTTCCGCGGCCAATTCTTCAACTGGTACGACACGGCCGACCTCCGCCCCCTCGATCCACCCTATGTCTCGACGGTCGACAGCGGCAATCTGGCGGGACACCTCGTCGCGTTGGCCGGGACCTGCGTGGCGTGGCGTCGCGAGGCTGCCACCGCGCCCGACATCGCGCGGGGCGTGGCCGACAGCCTCGATCTCGCGCGCGAGGCGCTGCGCGCGCTGCCCGGTGACAGACGCTCGCATCTCGTCTCGCTGCCCGAGCTCGACCTGGCGATCGAGGCGCTGGCCGCCGACCTGCCGGAGCTCGCTGGCCGGCCCGATGCCGTGCAGGCGACCGCGGCAGCCGTCGTCGACCTGGCGCGCACTCTCGCCAGCGAACGCGACGATCCCGCGAGCGCCGAGCTCCTCTACTGGATCGAGGCGGCGTATCGCGCGGTCGCCAGTCACCGGCGCGACCTCGTGCTCGCCACCGCGCAGGTCGCGAGCCTCGATCGTCGCCTGCGCGACGCCGAGATGGCGGCGCGCGCGCTCGCAGACGCCATGGAATTCGGCTTCCTGTTCGATCGGGCGCGCCGTCTGCTGTCGATCGGCTACCTCGTGGTCGAGGACCGGCTCGACATCAACTGTTACGATCTGCTCGCCTCCGAGGCCAGGCTGGCGAGCTTCATGGCGATTGCGGCGGGCGACGTTCCCGCACGGCACTGGTTCCGCCTCGGACGCGAGGCCGTGCCGGCGGGGCGGGGCGCCGCCCTGGTTTCGTGGTCGGGCTCGATGTTCGAGTACCTCATGCCATCGCTGGTCATGCGCGCGCCGTTCGGCAGCTTGCTCGAAAGGACCAACCAGCTCGTCGTACAGCGCCAGATCCAGTATGCCGCGAGCCTCGGGCTGCCTTGGGGCATTTCCGAATCCGCGTACAACACGCGCGACAGGGAGCTTACCTATCAGTACTCCAACTTCGGCGTGCCCGGCCTGGGCTTCAAGCGCGGCTTGAGCGAAAGCCTCGTCATTGCGCCCTACGCTACTGCACTCGCCGCCATGGTCGATCCGGCTGCGGCCGCCGCCAACTTCGACCGGCTGGCGACGCTCGGAGCCCGCTCGCGCTTTGGCTTCTACGAGGCGGTCGACTTCACGCCGTCGAGGCTGCCGGAAGGCGAGAACCGGGCAATCGTGCGCGCCAGCATGGCCCATCATCAGGGCATGACCATCGTCGCCATCGCCAATGCGCTGCTCGACGGCGTCATCCGCTCGCGCTTCCACGCCGACCCGAAGGTACAGGCCACCGAGCTGCTGCTTCAGGAACGTGCGCCGCGCGCGGTCGCGGTCGCCCGCCGCCGGGTCGAGGACGGCGTCGTTGGCGGGGCGGGCGAGCTCGAGGCCGCGACCGTGCGCCGGCTGCGCAATCCGCACGCTGCCAGCCCATCGGTCCATCTCCTGTCTAACGGCCGCTATTCCGTGATGGTGACGGCTGCGGGATCGGGTTACAGCCAGTGGGGTCGTCACGCCGTGACACGTTGGCGCGAGGATGCGACGCGCGACGATTGGGGCAGCTACCTCTTCCTGCGCGATGTCGCGAGCGGCGCGGTGTGGTCGCCGACATTTCTTCCGAGTGGCGTGCCGCCCGACCGCTACGACGTGATGTTCGCAGAGGACCGCGCCGAGTTCGTGCGCCACGATGGCGACTTCGTGACCAACCTCGACATCGTCGTCTCGCCCGAGGACGACGCCGAGGTGCGACGCCTGTCGATCTCCAACACCGGTCCGGCAGGTCGCGTCATCGAGGTCACCTCCTATGCAGAGATCGTGCTGGCGCCGCGCGGCGTCGATGCCCCCCACCAGGCCTTCTCCAAGCTGTTCGTGCACACCGAGTATCTGCCGGCTGCCGGCACCATCCTGGCGACGCGCCGTCGCCGCACCCCCGGCGAGCCTGAGCTATGGGCCGCGCACCTGGCCGTCGTCGAGGGCGACGCGGTCGGCGGCATCGAGATCGAGACCGATCGCGCGCGCTTCCTCGGCCGCGGCAACGAGATCGGCGAGGCGGTGGCGGTGATCGACGGCCGGCGTCTCTCCGGCTCCGTGGGCACGGTGCTCGATCCGGTATTCGCGCTGCGCCGGCGGCTGCATGTCCCGGCCGGCGGCACCGTGCGCATCGCCTATTGGACGATGGTGGCAACCTCCCGCGCGGCCATTCTCGACATCGTCGACAAGCACCGCGACGCCAACGCCTTTACCCGGGCCACGACACTCGCCTGGACGCAGGCCCAGGTGCAGCTTCGCCATCTCGACGTGAGCTCCGCGGAAGCCTGCCGCTACCAGCGGCTCGCCGGACACGTCCTGTATGCCAACCCGGCGCTGCGCTCGTCGCGCGAGACGATCCGCCGTGGCCTGGCGCCTCCCCCGGCCCTGTGGGCACAAAGCATCTCGGGCGACCTCCCGATCGTGCTGGTGCGCGTCGACGAGATCGAGGAAACGAGCCTGGTTCGCGAGCTGCTGCGCGCCCACGAATACTGGCAGATGAAAGGGCTGGCAGTCGACCTGGTCGTGCTGAACGAGCGCAGCGCCTCCTATGTCCAGGATCTGCAGGTAACCCTGGAGACCCTCGTGCGAGCCAGCCGCGCGCGCAGTCTGGCCAGCACGGATCACGAGACGGGAGGTGTCTTCGTCCTGCGCACCGACCTGATCGCAGCCGAGTCGCGGGCGCTGCTGCTGGCGCTCGCTCGCGTGGTGCTGGTCGGTGGACGCGGCAGTCTCACCGACCAACTCGACCGGGTTCAGCTGCCGCGCAACCACCCACCACGGCGCCGGCCGCCGCCGGCCGCCGGGACTTCTGCGCCGGCGATAGCCGCCACAGGCGCGCTGCAGTTCTTCAACGGCCTGGGAGGTTTTTCGCCGGACGGCCGTGAGTACGTCATCGTGCTCGGACCCGGTCAGTCGACGCCGGCGCCGTGGATCAACGTCGTCTCAAATCCGTCGTTCGGCTTCCAGGTCGCCGCCGACGGCGGAGGCTATACCTGGTCGGAGAACAGCCGCGACAACCAGCTCACCCCATGGTCGAACGATCCGGTCGCCGACCGGCCCGGCGAGGCTTTCTACGTCCGCGATCTCGACAGTGGCGCTCTCTGGGCCGCGACAGCACGGCCGGCGCGCCACGCCGGGGCGACCTACATTGCCCGCCATGGCCGCGGCTACAGCCGCTTCGAGGTGGTGGTCGGCGGCATCGCGCTCGAGCTGCTGCAGTTCGTGGCGCCCGGCGATCCGGTGAAGATCTCGCGGCTCACCTTGCGCAATCTCTCCGATGGCCTGCGCCGTCTCGAGGTCACGGCCTATGTCGAATGGGTCCTCGGCCTGGCGGGCGGGGCGGCCGCGTCGACTGTCGTCACCGAACGCGACGGCGAAACCGGTGCGATCCTGGCACGCAACAGGTGGAACCTGCATCACGGATCGAGGGTGGCGTTCGCCGACCTCGGCGGCCACCAGACCGCGTGGACCGGCGATCGCGCGGAATTCATCGGCCGCAACGGCAGCGCCGATACTCCTGCGGGCCTCTCCGGCGTCACGGCGCTGTCGCAGCGCGTCGGCGCCGGTCTCGACCCCTGCGCTGCACTGCAGACTACGGTCGATCTGGCGCGCGGCGAAGTGCACCAGCTCGTCTTCCTCCTGGGCCAGGGCGCCGACGAGGCCGAAGCGCGCGCGCTGGTCGCGCGCTATCGCGCGGCTGATCCCGAGGCTGTCCGTCGCCAGGTCGTCGACTTCTGGGATGGGGTCCTGGGCACCGTCCAGGTGTCGACGCCGGACCGGGCTCTGGACCTCCTGCTGAACGGCTGGCTGCTCTATCAGTCGCTTGCCTGCCGTTTCTGGGCACGAGCCGCCTTCTACCAGGCCGGCGGCGCCTACGGCTTTCGCGACCAGCTTCAGGACGCGATGTCGCTCGCGTTGGCCCGGCCCGACCTGGCGCGCGCCCATATCGTGCGGGCTGCCAGCCGTCAGTTCGTCGAAGGTGACGTTCAGCACTGGTGGTTCCCCATCGGCGGCCACGGTGTGCGCACGCGAATCTCGGACGACAAGGCGTGGTTGGCAACGGTGGTCGCGCACCATGTCAGGACCACGGGCGATGCGGCGATCCTCGATGTCGACGTGCCCTTCATAGCGGGCCCTGCGCTTCGGCCTGGAGAGCATGATCACTATTTCCCGCCCGACGATGCCGATTCGAACGCCACGCTGTTCGAGCATTGCGCGCTCGGCCTCGATGCCAGCCTGGCGATGGGCGAGCATGGCTTGCCGTTGATCGGCACCGGCGACTGGAACGACGGCATGAACAGGGTCGGCGAGGCGGGTCGGGGGGAAAGCGTGTGGCTGGGCTGGTTCCTGCACGCGGCGCTGTCCGCCTTCGCGCCGCTGGCCGAGGCGCGCGGCGAGACCCACCGTGCCGCGACATGGAAGGCCCATGCCGCGACGCTGCTCGTGTCGCTCGAGCGCGACGGCTGGGACGGCGACTGGTACCGCCGCGGCTTCTACGACGACGGTACACCGCTCGGTTCGGCCGAAAGCGACGAATGCCGCATCGATGCCATCGCCCAATCCTGGGCGACGATCTCGCGGGCTGCCGAACCGGGCCGAGCGGGCCGGGCGATGGCGGCGATGGACCGGCTCCTCGTCCATCGCGGCGATCGTCTCGCGCTTCTGTTCTCGCCGCCATTCGATCGCACGCGTCTCGACCCTGGATATGTCAAGGGCTATCCGCCGGGCATCCGGGAGAACGGCGGCCAGTACACCCATGCCGCTGCCTGGTCGATCATGGCCTTCGCCGCGCTGGGCGAAGGCGACAAGGCCGCGGAGTTGTTCGCCCTGATCAACCCGATCAACCACACCAGCACGCGCGCCGGCGTGCTGCGCTACAAGGTGGAGCCCTATGTCGTGGCAGCCGATGTCTATTCGATGCCGCCACATGTCGGGCGCGGTGGCTGGACCTGGTACACCGGCTCGGCGGGCTGGCTCTATCGGGCGGGCGTCGAATCCATCCTCGGCCTTGTCGTCGAGGGCGACTGGCTGGTGATCGATCCTCGGGTGCCGCGCGCCTGGCCCAGCTTTGCGATGACACTGCGCTATCGTGGCGCCGTCTACGAGATTGCGGTCGCCAATCCGCACGGTGGTGGCCGCGGCGTCACGGCCGTCGAGGTGGACGGTGTCCACCACGCGCCGGTCGAAGGACGTGCCCGCTTGCGCCTCGCACCGAGCGGTGCGGCGCAGGCGATCGTCGTTACCCTGGGCCGGGCGCCGGCGGAAGTGCCGCCCGGCTGACGCCTACTTGGGCTTGGCACCTTTGGCCTTGGGCGGCGGCGTCGAGAAAGGCGAAACCGAAGTCGCGGTCTTGGGCTTGTTCTGCTTGGGTTTCTTTGCCTCGCGGTTGCCGCGACGATGCTTCATTGACATGGAGTTGGCTTTCCGGCGTCGGGGTGCAGGAGATCTGCGTCCCGTCGGGCCGACAAAGGACCCTACACGCTTTTGGCGGGGCCGTACGATCCCGCAAGCGGCGTGCCGCTGCGCCACGACAGCGCCCGTCCAGCGCGCCGACGGATTGTGTTCACGCGCGTCATTCCGCGATAAGTCCAGGACATTCCCCGCGCTCCGCGAAAACAAAGGCCTCGCCGCCGTCGCAGTCGTCACCACATAGGTTGGACGCCGCTCGATCGTTCACCGCTCGGGAGCAGGCACAACTCGAACAATCAGGAGCCAACATGACCGGCGGCTCGTCGCAGGACACAGTTTTCCTTGCCCACGGCGATCGCGACGCCATGCTTGGCGAGACCGGCACCGGCTGGAGCAAGTTCTCGAAGCGGCAACGACGACCCGCAGTTGCCGCCGTGGCTGCTGCCCGGCAGGGAGGCGACGGTTGATGGACGCGGGTATCCCCAAAGTCAGGGAAGACAAGGACGCAGTGCCGCCGCGCAATGCGACGCGGCCGCTGGTCGTCGCCGGCGTGGTGATCGTGGTAGTGTTCGGCGGCATTGGCGCCTGGTCGGCGACGGCGCCGATCGACAGCGCCGTGGTGGCGCCGGGCATGATCGCGGTGGAGACCGACCGCCGCCCGGTGCAGCACCTCGAAGGCGGCATCGTCGCCGAGGTGCTGGCCAAGGAAGGCTCGATAGTGCGCCAGGGCCAGCTCCTGATGCGGCTCGACGAGACCCGCACGCGGGGCCAGGAGGAGGTGGCGCGCGGCGAGCGATCCACCCAGGTTGCCGCCCACGCCCGCCTGACGGCCGAGCGCGACGAGCAGCCATCGGTGACCTGGCCCGAGGAGCTGCTGGCGCGCAAGTCGGACAAGAAGGTGGGCGAGATCCTGAAGCTCGCAGAGGCCCAGTTCGAGACCCGCGCCACCGCGATCAAGGGCCAGCGCCAGATCCTGCAGCAGCGCATCCAGCAGCTCGACGAGCAGATCGCGGGTTTGCAGGCGCTGCAGAGGTCGAAGACGCGCCAGGGCGATCTGATCGACGAGGAGATGCGCATGATCGAGGACCTGGTGAAGAAGGGCCACGTCACGCGCCAGCGCTTTCTCGCGCTGCAGCGCGAGGCGAGCCGGCTCGACGGCGAGGCGGCCGATCACATCGCCTCGATCGCCAAGGTCCAGCAGGCGATCGGCGAGACCAGGCTGCAGATCCTGCAGCTCGACAACGACCGCCAGCAGGAGATCACCAAGGAGCTGCGTGACGTCCAGGCCAGGCTGTTCGAGAGCACCGAGCGCCTCGGCATGCTCGAGGACCAGATGCGCCGGCTCGAGATCACCGCGCCGGTCGACGGCACTGTGATCAACCTCGGCTACGTGACGGTCGGCGGCGTCGTGCCGCCGGGTGCCACCATCCTCGCCATCGTGCCGTCGAACGAGAAGATCGTGGCCCAGGCGCAGGTCTCGCCGAGCGACATCGATTCCATCCATCCCGGGCAGTCGGTCAGCATCCGCTTCAGCACGGTCGCCGCCAAGAACATCCCGGTGCTCGAAGGCATCCTGGAGTACGTCTCGGCCGATCGCCTGACGATGGAGCATCGCCCCGGCCTGTCGACCGCGGCGATGCCGACCCTGGTGCCGAACGCGTTCTACACGGCGCGCGTGACGATCGACCCCAAGGAGATGGCCAAGCTCGGCGACGTCAAGCTGCACACCGGCATGCCGGTCGAGGTCCTGATCAATCGCGGCGAGCGCACGGCGCTGCAGTACATCGCCGGCCCGATCTCCAACAACTTCGCCCGCGCCTTCAAGGAGCACTAGCCCGGGCGGCGCGTCATTGCTGGACGGCATCGCGACGGCACCGCCGCCCATTCCAAGAATTCAGCGATGCCCGCGATCAACCCCAGATACAGGCGCCCCTGTTGTCGTGCTGGCAAGGCCGGACGTCTGCACCAGCGGCTTCAACTCGCCGTCCGTGCAAGCGATCGGATCATCCAGTGACCTGCAACTTTGCCCAGGTGTCGCGCAGCTCGATCGTGCGGTTGAACACCAGGGCGTCCGAGCGGCTCCTCGGGTCCGGGCAGAAATAGCCCAGCCGCTCGAACTGCACGGCCTCGCCTGAGGGCATCTCCGCCAACGAGGGCTCCAGCAGCGCGCCCGACAGGACCTCGAGCGAGCCTGGATTCAAGTCGGCGTCCAGATCGCCACCGGCTCCCGGGTCGGGGCGGTTGAAGAGCGTACTGTACAATCGGACCTCGGCGGGGCGTGCGTCCCGGCCCGACACCCAGTGCAGGGTGGCCTTCACCTTTCGACCGTCCGGTGCATTGCCGCCGCGGCTGGCTGGATCATAGGTGCAACGCAGCTCCACGACGTTGCCATCCACGTCCTTCACCACCTGGCGACAGGTGACGAGATAGGCATAGCGCAACCGCACCTCGCGTCCCACTGCCATCCGGAAGAACTTGTTCGACGGGTTCTCCATGAAGTCGTCGCGCTCGATGAAGATCTCCCTGCCGAAGCGAAGGGTGCGCGTGCCGGCACCCGGGTCCCCCGGGTGGTTGACGGCCTCCAGCTCCTCGACGTGGTTCTCGGGAAAATTCTCGATCACGAGCTTGAGAGGCCGCAGGACCGCCATGCGCCGCTGGGCCGCCTGGTTGAGACGGTCGCGGATCGCGTGATCGAACATGGCGAGGTCGACGACGCTGTTGGCCTTTGACATGCCGATGCGCCGGACGAATTCGCGGATCGCCTCCGGTGGCACGCCACGGCGGCGCAGGCCTGCCAAGGTGGGCATGCGCGGATCGTCCCAGCCACTCACGATGCCACGCCGTACCAGATCCGTCAGGTAGCGCTTGGAAAGCACGGTGTATCCGAGATTGAGGCGGGCGAACTCGGTCTGGCGGGGCCGCGACGGGACCGGCAGGTGGTCGAGGAACCAGTCGTAGAGGGGACGATGGTCCTCGAACTCCAGGGTACAGAGCGAGTGTGTGACATGCTCTATGGCGTCGGACTGGCCATGAGCGAAATCGTAGGTCGGGTAGATGCACCACTCGGTGCCGGTCCGCGGGTGAGGCGCGTGCAGGATGCGATACAGCACGGGGTCCCGCAGGTTCATGTTGCCGGAAGCCAGGTCGATCTTCGCCCGCAGCACGCAGGCGCCATTCGGAAACTTGCCGGCGCGCATGTCGCGAAACAGGCCGAGATTTGTTTCCACCGAACGGTCGCGATCGGCCGAGGCGCGGCCCGGTTCGGTCAGCGTGCCGCGCATCGCCCGCATCTCGTCGGGGGGCGTGTCGTCGACATAGGCGAGGCCGGCGCGAATGAGGTGCTCTGCCCAGTCGTACAACGTCTGGAAATAGTCCGACGCATGGTACAGATGCTCGCCCCAGTCGAAGCCGAGCCAGTGTACGTCCCGCTTGATGGCGTCGATGTATTCCTGCTCCTCCTTGACGGGATTGGTATCGTCGAAGCGAAGGTGGCAGCGGCCGCCGTACTCGACGCCAAGCCCGAAATTCAGGCAGATCGACTTTGCGTGGCCGAGATGCAGATAGCCGTTCGGCTCCGGCGGAAAGCGCGTGACGATGCCCTGCACCAGGCCGCGGGCGAGGTCGGCCTGGACCATGTCGCGAATGAAATCCCGGGGCTCTTCGTTTGCAGTGGCCTCCGGCATCGGCTTCTTGTCATCCATCTACCTGCCAACCTCCTCACGGGCGCGTACACGAGCAATCTGCGGCCAAGCCAATTGTAACACTGCCGGCGCGCCCGGCCATGTCTCGGCCATTCGCCGGCACTATAGACTCCACTCGGGTTGGGAAAGCCGGGAAACCCGCGTGTCAAGGACGTGCCCCAAACGTCCGCAGGTTCGTGCATCGCTCTGCGCGAACCTGCGATCACGGTGGATAAGCCGGGATCGTGACTGTCGGTTTTTCAATGAGTTAGTGGCGGACCCGGCGAGATTCGAACTCACGACCTCTGCCTTCGGAGCCCGAAAAGACAATATACGCCACAGTTTCTATTCGTACGCTAGACCACTCTAACCTACTGTAGGCATTGATCTTTTCTGGCGATCAACTCCGAAGCCAGTATCCTGTGATGACCCCGAATTTCCGCCTGGGTGCTTCCGCGGTGCTTCCGCGGAAGCGGTCCAACGGAAGCGGCGCAGCCGCCGGAGTATGTCACATGGCGAAGCTAAGCAAACGTAGTGTCGATCAGGCCGAAGCCGGCGAGAAAGAC
>JALHMO010000102.1:0-11901 GCA_022844015.1 Reyranella sp.
CTGGCGCTGATCGGCATCATCATCCGCAACACGGTGATCCTGGTGACCCAGATCGACGCCTCCCTCGCCGACGGCCTGGCGCCGTGGGACGCCGTGGTCGAGGCGACGCTGCACCGCGCTCGGCCGATCCTGCTCACTGCCGCCGCCGCCAGCCTGGGCATGATCCCGATCGCCCGCGAGGTGTTCTGGGGGCCGATGGCGTTCGCCATGATCGGCGGCATCATCGTCGCCACCCTGCTCACGCTGCTGTTCCTGCCGGCGCTCTACGTCGCCTGGTACCGCATCAAGGAACCGGCCTAGCAGGAGGTGGCACATAGGGCCGGCAGGCTCATGGCTGGGAGCGCGCCACTCCCATGGCGCTAGCTTCAGACCTCTGACATGCTGAACTTTACCGAAGACCTCACCCTGAGGAGCGGCCCGTCCTTCGACGCGCTCCCCTCCTCACCCGGAGGAGCGGCGCGGAGCGCGGCGTCTCGTTTCGGGCGAAGTAACCTTCGCCCTTTGGCGAGGAGGGGAGCTTGCTCAGGATGAGGGGGCCGCGTCTCGATTCGGGCGAAGTCACCTTCGCCCCTTGGTCGGCAACAAACCGGGTGCTGCGACACCGGTGTTCCAACGAACTCGTGTGTCGCCCATCCTTCGAGACGGTCGCTACGCGACCTCCTCAGGATGAGGACTTTGCTGGACCGGCCAAAGCTGGCGCCTATGAAGCGCGCCACTCCCGTGGCGCTCTTTCTTCTCTTCCGCCTTGCAAATCGGTGAGTCCGGTACCGTCATGTGCGCCACGACGCGCTACCAGTCATGAGCCCACTCCGCAGCACCTCCCCACTTCGTGACGAGGGTCACGAGTGTGTATGGTACCGGCCACACCATCCTCCGGAGCGAACCCCATGGCCGCCATTCCGAAGACCCATCGTCGCGTCGTCCTCGTGCGCCGGCCGCCCGGCGAGCCGGCCGAGTCGGACTTCCGGGTCGAGGAGGTTCCCGTGCCCGAGCCCAGGCACGGCGAGGTGCTCGTCAAGGTGCTTTATCTCTCGCTCGATCCCTACCAGCGCGGCCGCATGCGCGATGCCGCGTCCTATGCAGCGGCGGTCGGCCTTGACGAGGTCATGACCGGCGGCACGGTTGGCGAGGTCGTGGCCTCGCACAACCCGCGCTTCAAGGTGGGCGACATCGTCGAGGATCGTCTTGGCTGGCAGGAATACGCGATCGGCGGCGGCCCCAGCCTGCGCGTCATTGATCCCTCGATCGCGCCGGTCTCGACGGCCAACGGCGTGCTCGGCATGCCCGGCATGACGGCCTATTTCGGCCTGCTCGAGGTCGGCCAGCCCAAGCCCGGCGAGACCATCGTCGTCTCCGCCGCCTCGGGCGCGGTCGGCCAGGTGGTGGGCCAGATCGGCAAGATCATGGGCTGCCGCGTGGTCGGCATCGCCGGCGGTGCGAAGAAGTGCGACTTCGTCACCGGCGAGCTCGGTTTCGACGCCTGCCTCGATTACAAGGCCGAGAAGGATCTCGACGCCGCGCTGCGCGCCGCCTGCCCGCACGGCATCGACGTCTATTTCGACAATGTCGGCGGCGAGATCTCCGACGCCGTGCTGCGCAACATCAACACGTTCGGCCGCATCGCCCTGTGCGGCTCGATCTCGCAGTACAATGCGACGACGACGCCGATGGGGCCACGCCTGATGGGCACCTTCGTCGGCAAGCGCGTGACGGCGCGCGGCTTCATCGTCACCGACTTCGCCGAGCGCTATGCGCCGGCGCGCCGCCAGATGGGCGAGTGGATCAGGAGCGGCAGGCTCAAGTACCGCGAGGACATCGTCGAGGGCATCGACAAGGCGCCGCGCGCCTTCATCGGCCTCCTGCGCGGCGAGAATTTCGGCAAGATGCTGGTCAAGCTGGCATGAGCTACGACGCGCCGTTCGCCGGGCTGAAGGTGATCGATCTCAGCCAGGGCATCGCCGGTCCCTACTGCGCCATGCTGCTCGCCCAGCACGGCGCAAATGTCATCAAGGTCGAAGGCATCGGCGAGGGCGACTGGGCGCGCACGCTCGGCACGCGCCACGGCAACCATTCGGCGTTCTCGATCGTAGGCAATCTCGGCAAGCGCAGCATCGCCATCGATCTCAAGGCCGATGCCGGAAAGCGGGTGCTGTGGCGCCTGCTGCAGGGCGCCGACGTCTTCCTCGAAGGCTTCCGGCCAGGCGTCATCAAGCGGCTGGGTTTCGACTATCCCGCCGTCTCGGCGCGCGAGCCGCGGTTGCTCTACCTCTCGATCTCGGGCTTCGGCCAGAGCGGACCGCTCGCCGAGCGGCCGGCGATGGACCCGGTGCTGCAGGCCTATACCGGCCTGATGATGGAGAATCGCGGCGAGGACGGCATCCCGCACCGCGTCCCGGTGATCGTCGTCGACATGTCGACAGGCCTCTACGCTTTCCAGGGCCTGTCGGCCGCGCTCTATGCCCGCCGCGACGAGGCGCGCGGCCGCTATCTCGACGCCAGCCTGATGCAGGCGGCGACCGCCCTGCAGTCGATCCGCCTGATGGCCTGCCATCTCGAAGGCGGCACCATGAAGCCGGGTGGCGCGCCCGGCGGCGTGTTCAGGATCGCCGACGGCTGGATGTCGATCGTGGCCATCAACGAGCGCGACTGGCGGGCATTGTGCAAGGCCATGGACCTGCCGGATCTGGCCGACGATCCACGGTTCAACTCGGCCGCCAACCGCCTCGCCAACGACGTGGCGCTCTACGCCGTCGTCCGCCCCGCCCTCGCGGCGAGACCGTGGGCGGAATGGAGCGGGCGCCTCACCGAGGCGCGCCTGATGCACGAGCGACTCAACAGCTACGCCGAGTTCCTCGGGCAACCGCAGGTTCAGGAGACCGGCCTGATCCAGTGGCTCGCCCAGGCCGGCGTCGGCCAGCCCGTGCCGGTGCCCACGCTGCCCGGTCAGCTGCCGCCGATCGACGGCACGCCGCGCGCCACCGCGCCGGTCACCGGCCAGCACACGCGGGCGATCCTGGCCGAGCACGGCTATGGCGAGGGTGAGATCGATGCCCTGCTCTCGCAGGGCACGGTGGCGGCCACATGACGGACGCCCGCCTCCTCGGCCCCCAGGATTATCGCCGCACGCCGTGGAAGAATGGCGGCGGCGTCACGACCGACATCGCCCACGACGGCGAGATCTGGCGCTTCAGCCGCACGCCGATCACCGCGCCCGGACCATTCTCCGACTATGCCGGCTTCGACCGCATGCAGGTCCTGGTGGGCGGGCGTGGCCTCGTGCTCGAGACGCCGGACGGCGAGATCGACGTGCGTGCCCCGTTCAGGCCGGTGCGCTTTGCCGGTGAGCTCGCGATCACGAGCCGGCTCGAGGCCGGACCGGTGGCCGTGCTGAACCTGCTGGGGAATCGCGGGCGCGTCGCGCTCGATCTCGTCGTGCTCGATGCCGGCGCGAGCCGGCAGCTGGGTGCCGGGCTGCACGTTGCTTACTGTCCCGACGACGGCGCCGTCGTTCAGGTGGAGGATGAGCGCCACGCGCTTGCAGCCGACCATGCGCTGCGGCTGGAGCAGGCAGAGGGTGCCGTGCTGACCTGCAAGTCAGGCCGGATCGTGATGGGGAGCGTGACATGCGTATCGCGGTAGTCGGAACGGGCGGCGTCGGCGGCGGCTACGGGGCAGCCCTGGCCAGGGCGGGCGCCGATGTCACCTTCATCGCCCGCGGCGCCCACCTGGCGGCGATGAAGGAGAAGGGCCTGAGGATCGAGAGCCCGCGCGGCGACACGCATCTGCTGCCGACCCAAGCGACCGACGACCCGCGCACCGTAGGGCCGGTCGATGTCGTGCTGTTCTGCGTCAAGCTGTGGGACGTCGAGAGCGCGGGCGAGGCGATCCGGCCGATGATCGGGCCGGGCACGGCGGTGATCCCGCTGCAGAACGGCATCGATGCCTCCGACCGCCTCGTGCCCATCGTCGGCGACCAGGCCGTGATGGGCGGCGTCGCCAACATCAGCGCGACCATCGCCGAGCCGGGCGTGATCCGCCAGACCGGCACGGTGATGCGCATCGTGTTCGGCGAGCTGGACGGTCGCACCAGCCCGCGCGCCGAGGCTTTCGCAGCAATGGCCGGCGCGGCCGGCATCGATGTCGTTCTGAGCCCGTCGATCCTGAGCGAGCTCTGGATGAAGTTCATCCTGCTCGCGTCCAATTCCGGCATCATGGGCGTGGCCCGCCTGCCGATCGGCAAGCTGCGCGACGATCCGGACATCGCCCCCTGGTTCACCACCGCCTACGAGGAGGTGGCCGCCGTCGGCCGCGCCGCCGGCGTTCCGCTGCCGGCCGACGCCGTGGAGCGGACGCTCCATTTCAATCGCGTCGCGCCGCCCAGTCTCATTCCCTCGATGGCCGTCGACCTGCTGCGCGGCAATCGCATCGAGTTGCCGTGGCTGTCCGGCAAGGTCGTCGAGCTCGGCAGAAAGCACGGCGTGCCGACGCCGACGCATGCCTTCATCTACGCGGCCCTGAAGCCCTACATCATGGGCAAGCCCGCCTAGCAGCGCTCCACTCTGCGCATCCCGGGATGGAAGGGCCGTGATCGTCTCACGCCAGCAGCTCGCGCATCGTCGCGGTCAGGCGCGCGAGCGAAGGCGAGCTGGCGGCGACGCGTGCGACGTCGCGCTGGGCCTTCTGCGCCACCGCCGGATCGAGCAGGGTCCGGCTGATCCGCACGAAGTCGTCGGCGCCGATGGCTTCCGGCAGGGCGCCGTCGTCCCACAGGTAGCCGCGCCGCCCTTCGGCGGTGGTGACGATGGGGATCTGCCAGGCGATGCCGACCGCGAGCTTGGTGCTGCTGCCGCGCGGCAGGCAGAAGATCGGATGAAGAAAGACGTTCCAGGTCGCCGCCTCGGCGGCCAACGCGGAATCGTCGAGCGTGCCGAGATAGTCGACAGCGCCGTACTTGCCCGCCAGCCACCGGCCGAGCGCAGGCGGACCACCGACGACACGCACCCGCACCGGCGATCCGGGCGTGCGGCCAAGGGCGTCGAGGGTCTGCACCAGCCCCTCGAGATTGGGGCCGTGATCGAGCGTGCCGACGAAGCCCAAGCGGTCGCCGGCCGGCTGCCAGTCGAGAGGGCTGGGCTTGATGAGGCGCGGGAGCCACGCCACGCGCCTGGTGCCGAACCATCTTTCCAGCTCGGCGTCGAACGGCGCGATCGTGCACACGGCATCGATCTCCTCGCGCAGCCTCTGCTCGCTCGCCAGCACGCGGCCCAGCAGCAAGGCCGGCGTCGGCAGCAGGCGGCGGCTGAGCGGCAGGCGGTGACGCAAGCGAACGGAATGCAGCAGGTCGGTGATCTCCGCGCCGTGCGAGAGGATGACGATGCGGCAGCCGGCCGGCAGCCTCGGCCGGATCAGCGGCGCCACCGGCGCGAGGAACTCCTGATTGAGGAATATGTAGTCGACCGGCGTCTGCTGGACCGCACGGACGATGTCGTCGGCCAGGCCCGGCCCATACGGTCGTACGAAGGGCGACGAATCGAGCAAGCGCAGGAAACGCGCCGACCACGACCGGTCGCCGTCGACCGGTAGCATGGTCAGCGAGATTCCGGCCGCCCCGATGACCTCGATGAACTCGTGCGTGCAGAGCTGGACGCCGCCCTTGCCGTCACCGAGGTGCCCTCGGCTGCTGACGAAAAGGCCGCTTGCCGCATTGTCAGGTCGTTCCAGACATCAGCTCCTTCAGCGCATCGCTCCAGGCGCCGATCGTGTGATCGATGTCGGCGCGGGTATGGGCCAGGCTGACATAGTACTTGCTCTCGCCCTTCATGATCCCGCGGGCTCGCAGGAGCTGATTGAATCGCCTGGCGATCACGGCATCGCCCTTCAGCGTGTCGCGGTAGTCCTTGATCGGCTGGTCGGTGAAGACGACGTCGAACAGCGGCGGCTCGCCGATCACCTGGGCCTTGACGCCCGCCTTGCTCAGGAGCTCGGACAGCGTCGCCATCAGCTCGCGCCCGGTGGCGAACACCTGCTCGTAGGTGCCGGGCCGCTTCAGCACCTCAAGGGTCGCCAGCCCGGCGACCGCGGCGACCGGATTGCCGGACAGCGTGCCGACCTGGAAGATGTAGTCCTCGTCGGTCATCGCCAGCCGGTCGAAATGCTTCATGATGTCGGCCCGGCCGGCGATCGCGGCAAGGGCGAAGCCGCCGCCCACGATCTTGCCCAGGCTGCACAGGTCGGGCGTGACGCCGTAGTATTCCTGGGCGCCGCCATAGGCGAAACGGAAGCCGGTCACGACCTCGTCGAAGATCAACGGAATGCCGTGCTTTGCCGTCACCGCGCGCAGCGCCTGCAGGAAGCCGGGCTTGGGCGGGATCAGGCGCTGGAATGGCTCGACGATGACGCCGGCCAGGTCGTCCTTCTGCTCCTCGATCAGGCTCTCGACCATGGTGATGTCGTTGAAGGCCGCGACCAGCATCTCGTCCTGGACGGACTTCGGGATGCCGGCCGAATCGGGCGTCGGCCGCGGGAAGTTTCCGGGCCGCTTGGGCGCCAGCGACATCAGCGCGTAGTCGCTCATGCCGTGATAGCCGCCCTCGAATTTCAGGATCTTGTCGCGCTTGCGGAAGGCGCGCACGGCCCGCATGGCGTACAGATCGGCCTCGGTGCCCGAGCAGACGAAGCGCACCTGGTCGGCGCACGGCACGGCGTCGCAGATCGCCTCGGCGAGCGCGATGCCGTGTCGGTTGTTGCCGAAGTAGGTCGTGCCGAGCGGCACCTGGGCCTGCACCGCCGCCGTCACCTCGGGGTGGGCGTGCCCGATGAACATCGGGCCCGACCCGAGCAGGAAGTCGACATACTCGCGTCCAGCCTCGTCCCAGATCCGCCCCGCCTTGCCTTCCCGCAGGATCACCTCGGCCGGCATGTTGCCGAAGCTGCCGCCCGGCAGGACGCGCTTGGCCTGCTCGACGAGATCATTGGTCGGGTCGAGGACGGTCTGGACGTTCATGGCAACCTCTTACTCGATGGGCACGAAGATAGAATGGCGCATCTTGCCCTCCACCGCCTTCGAGAAATGGCCCTTGCCGCTGGTATCCTCGACCAGGATCACCTCGCCGGCGCCAATGATGCGCGTCTCGCCGTCGCTCGCCTGGATGCTGACGGCGCCGTCGAGATTGATGATGTACTGCCGGCGCGGCGCCGGATGCCATTCGTAATCGTAGGTGCCCGGCGTCTCGCGGAAGATGATGCCGGTCGCCGGGAAGGTGGCCGAGGTCTTGCCGCCTCGCCCTTCCTGCTTCCATTCGACCTCGATGTCGCGGAAGTGGGTCTCGCCCTTGTCGTCGACATAAAGATTGTGGATGCGCATGAATAATCTCCCGCTTGTCGTTTCCCGATCCGAGCTTAGAACGAAACCATGTTCGGGAAACCCATCGAAGCCGCCCTTTTCGACATGGACGGCCTGCTGATCGACACCGAGGCCGTCTACATCGAGGCCTACCGGCAGGCGGCCGGCACGATCGGCGTCGAGATGCCGATGAGCCTGTGCCACGCCATGATCGGCGTGCCGACCGCCGAATGCGAGATCCTGATCCAGGAGCATTTCGGGCCCGACTTCCGGGTCGATCATTTCCAGGCGACCTTCCGAACGCACGCCGACACCATCCTGGCCGCCAACGTGCCGGTGAAGCCGGGCGCCGCCGAGCTTCTGGAGTTCCTGGGCGACCGCGGCCTGCCCTGCGCCCTCGCCACCTCGTCGCGGCCGACCACCGCCGAGCGCTATCTCGGCCGCGCCGGCCTGCGCCGGCACTTCGCGGCGATCGCCACGCGCTACGACGTCGAGCGCCCCAAGCCGCACCCTGACGTCTATCTCGAGGCGGCAAGGCGGCTGGGCGTCGCCCCCGAGCGCTGCCTCGCCTTCGAGGATTCGAGCGTCGGCCTCACCGCCGCGCATGCCGCCGGCACGATGGCGATCATGGTGCCCGATATCCTGCAGCCGTCGCCGGAAATTCGCGCGAAGTGCGTGACGGTGCTCCCGGACCTTCATGCAGCGCTCGGCCTGCTGCAGGAGGCACTCCGCTGATGCCCGACCATCCAACCATCAGTATGCTGGTGGCTTGCTGATCGGAAAGGACTGACTCAATGACTCTCTCCCTCGCGGATGCCAATCGCGTTATCGCCGGTGCCATCGACAAGGCCAACCAGATCGGCGCGAAGATGAACATCGCGGTGTGCGATGCCGGTGGGCGGCTGCTTGCCTTCCAGCGCATGGACGGTGCGATGTGGGCCGGCTCCTTCGGCAGCCAGGGAAAGGCCATGGCGTCGGCTGCTTTCGGCCGCCCGAGCGGCGATCTGACGCCGCGCGCTGACCATCCGACCCTGCGCGGCATCGCCGCGGCCGAAGGCAACCACATGTTCTACGGCCAGGGCGCCGTGCCGATCTTCCGCGACGGCGTCCTGGTTGGCGCGTGCGGCGTCGGCGGCGGCACCGCGCAAGAGGACGAGGACTGCGCTCGCGCTGGAGTGGAGAAGCTCTGATACCCCACCTCCCCAGCTTCCCTGGCAGGTGTCGGCGTCTTTACGCCGACGGAGGGGTCATGGCCGGGAGCGCACCACTCCTGTGGCGCTCTTCTTGTCGATCACTCGCTCCATGAGCGCCACTGGAGTGGTGCGCTCCCAGCCATGAGGGGTGAGACCTAGAACTTCTCCACCCACGGCCGCACCTCGATTTCCCAGCTCCAGGCGCTGCGATGTTGCGTCAGCGTCGCCCAGTAGGTTTCGGCGATGGCGTCGGGGTCGAGCAGGCTGTCGGGATCGTTGGCCGGCACCGGCCGGACAGCGGCACGGATGCCGCCGTCGATCACGAAATGGGCGACGTGGATGCCCTTGGGCGAAAGCTCGCGCGCCATCGATTGGGCGAGGCCGCGCAGGGCGAACTTGCCCATGGCGAAGGTCGCCGACAGCGCAAAGCCCTTCACGCCGGCGGTCGCCCCGGTGAGGAATATGGCGCCGTGCGACTTGGGCAGCATGCGCCGGGCGGCCTGCTGCGAGACCAGGAAGCCGCCGAAGGCGCTGATCTCGATCGCCCGCTTGACGTCGTCCGGCGCCAGGTCGACCAGCGGACCGCGCACCCGGTTGCTGGCGTTGTAGACCACGACGTCGGGCGTCCGCCCGGCTGCGTCCAGAGCGTCGAACAGGCCGGCAACGTCCTTCGGATCGGCCGCGTTGCAGGCATGGACGGTGGCACCGGTCTCCTTGGCCAGGCTGGCGAGCTTGTCGGTCTGGCGCGCGGCCACCGCCACGTGCAGGCCCTTGCTCGCGAACAGCCGGGCGAGCGAGGCGCTGAGCCCCGGTCCGGTGCCGACAATCAGGGCAGAGTGGAAGGTCGGGTTTTGCATGATCGGATGTCTCCTCGTTGCCGGCACTTTCACGCCGGTATAGGCTTCTTTGCAATCGCGAAGGAAACGCCATGAACAAGGCACAACCGGCCGGCCGGATCGACGTCATCTCCGATGTCATTTGCCCCTGGTGCTATATCGGCAAGCGTCAGCTCGAACGGGCGCTCGACCTGCTGGAGAAACAGCATCTGAGCTTCACCGTCGCCTGGCATCCGTTCCAGCTCAATCCGGACATGCCACGCGAGGGCGTCGACCGGGCACAGTACCGCCTCGCGAAGTTCGGCAGCGCCGAGCGCTCTCGCCAGCTCGACGAGCGGATCACCGAGGCAGCGGCCAATGTCGGCCTCGAGTTCCATCTCGATCGCCTGACCCGCACGCCCAACACCCTGAACGCCCACCGGGTCATCCGCCTGGCCGGCCAGCGTGGCGTCCAGGACGGCGTCGTCGAGGCGCTGTTCGAGGGCTATTTCGTCAACGGAGCCGATATCGGCGACGCGCAGGTGCTGGCCAACCTGGCCGTCGACGGCGGCCTGAATGCCGAGGACGTCACTGCCATGCTATCAGGTGGCGATGGCCTCGAGGAAGTGATCGGCGCCGATCGCATGGCGCGCAACTGCGGCATCCAGGGCGTGCCGAGCTTCGCCCTGCAAGGCCACGTCCTGTTCTCCGGCGCCATGCCGGCGGACGAGATGGCGCAGGCCTTCCGGCGCGCCTGGGACGTCCTGAAGAACCGCGCGGCCTGAGGGTCTGTGCCGCAATTGGTGCCTAGGCCTGCCAGCCATTGACCCGCAATCGAAGAGTAAGTGAGCCATGAGCGACATCGCGTTCGGCTTTCAGGCGGCACCCGCGAGCGACATCCACAAGTCGGACCAGGCGCTCTATCGCGAGGTCATGGACGATTGCGGCTTGTGCGACCGGCTGGGCTTCGATGCCGCCTGGCTGCTCGAGCATCATTTCAGCGACTATTACCCGACGCCGAGCCCGCTCCTGTTCATGGCGCACATCGCAGCCGCCTTCCCCAACCTGTCGCTCGGCAGCTCGGTCCTGGTGCTGCCGTGGTATCACCCGCTGCGCCTCGCCGAAGAAATCTCCATGCTGAACAGCATGACCAACGGCACCTTGCATCTCGGCATCGGCCGCGGCACCGCCAAGATGGAGTACGACGCCTACAACGTCGACATGAACGAGGCGCGGGCACGCTTCGCCGAATGCTATCGCATCGTCGAGAAGGGCCTCGCCGGCGAGCCCTTCACCCACGACGGGCCGTTCTGGCGCATCGAGCGTCCGATCCGGCTGAGGCCCGAGCCGGTCGCCAAGAAAGTCCGCTTCTACGGCGCCATCGGCAGCGCCGGCAGCGCCGAGGTGATGGGCGATCTGGGCATCGCGCCGATCTGTCTCGCGACCTTCCCCGACAAGATGCTGACGCGAATTCTCGAACGCTGGCGGGCGCGCGCCGGTGCCGCGGCACGCGATGCCATCCTGCCGATCTCGGTGAAGATGTTCGTCGCCGACACCGACGAGGAGGCGCAGGCGCTCGGCCGGCGCTACTATCCGCCGTACTTCGAGCTGCAGTGCGCCCACTACGAGTCCGATGCCAACCCGTGGGCCGACATTCCCGAGTACCACGATTTCAGCCGCATGTTCGCCAACCTGCGCAAGCTCACGGATCCCGGCGAGCTCGGCGGGTTCATGGAATCGAACCTGGTGGGCAGCCCGGCGACGATCTGCCGGCGCATCGACCAGCTGGTGGCGCTCGGCTTCAACTACTTCATGGTCTCCTCGGCGACACCCGGCACGCCGATCGAGCTTCGCCAACGGATGATGACGCGCTTCGCCGAGGACATCTGCCCGCGCTACTCGACGGCCATGCGGGCCAGACAGGCAGCCTGACAGAGTCCCTCCGCGCTCACGAAGCGCCGCCGGCGCGGCGTCGCACTTTCCGCACCGCTTCGTCGAGCGCCGAGAGAAAGCGCGAGCGGTCACGCGGCGTCATCGGCTTTGGGCCGCCGGTGTTCTGGCCCATCGCCCGCAGGTGCGACAACAGCTCGCGACTGGCCATCGCCATGCCGATCGACGCGGTCGTGAAGGGCACGCCGGTATTGCCGATCACCTCTGCGCCCGCCTTGAGGCTGCGATCGGCGAGCGGGATGTCGGCCGTGACGACGATATCGCCCGAGCCCGCCCGTTCGGCGATCCAGTCGTCGGCGGCATCGAACCTGTCGCCGACCACCACCGCCTCGATCCGCGAGTCGAGCGGCACCCTGATCGGTGCGTTGCTCACCACGAACACCTTGAGCGCGTAGCGCTCGGCCACGCGATAGACCTCGGTCTTCACGGGACAGGCATCGGCATCGACGTAGATCGGAATCGCACGCTCCCTCGAGTGGGCTAGGACAGGACGGCAATCTTCTTGCGCTCGATCAGCCCGAAATCGATGTGCGCTCCGAGACCCGGACCGTGCGGCACATGCACCAGCCCGTCGCGGCCGACGACGATGTCCTGGGCCAGA
>JALHMO010000102.1:12001-25985 GCA_022844015.1 Reyranella sp.
AGGACAGGACGGCAATCTTCTTGCGCTCGATCAGCCCGAAATCGATGTGCGCTCCGAGACCCGGACCGTGCGGCACATGCACCAGCCCGTCGCGGCCGACGACGATGTCCTGGGCCAGACCGTACTTCTGCGCGCCATCGGGCAGCAGCACCTCGAAGAACTCGGTGTTCCTGAGCGAGGCGATCACGTGCAGGTTGGCGACGTTGTTCAGCGAGTTACCGCCGTGATGGACCTCGTAGTTCATGCGGAACGATTCGGCGAGATGGGCGCCTTTCACCAGGGTCGTGATGCCGCCCTTCACCGCCACGTCGCCGCGCAGAAAATCTGTGGCCTGCAGCATGATCCATGGCTGATAGCCGTCGAGACCGGTGATCGGATACTCGGTGGCGAGAATCGGAATCGAGAGATGCTGCTTCAGCTTGACGTAGTTGTAGATGTCCTGGTCGGCGAGAGGGTCCTCGTACCAATGGAAGCCCATCTCCTCGGCCGCCCGGCCGACGCGCAGTGCCGCCGGATAGTCGTACGACCATGTCGAGTCGAGCATGATCGTGAAGTCGCCGACCGCCCGGCGCACCGCCTCGCAGACCTTGATGTCCTCCTTCCAGCGAGTCGGCGGGTGGATCTTGTAGGCCGCCCAGCCATATTCCTTGAACTGCACCGCCTCCTCGGCATAGGCCTCGGCCGAGGCGAGCACGGCCGAGCTGGCATAGGCCGGCACCGCCTCGCGATAAGTGCCGAGCAGGCGATGGATCGGCTGGCCCATCGCCTTGCCCAGGAGATCCCACAAGGCCACGTCCACGGCGCCGATGGTGCGAACGCCGGCGGGGCGCTGCCGGCGCCACAGATCGGCGACGATGGCCTCGCGCAACAGCGGGTTGCGTCCCATCAGCACGGGCTTGAGATGGGTGATCAGCCCCTGGCCGTCGATGGCGGCCGAGTTCGACGCCGACCCGAGAAAGGCATGGCCTTCGATACCCTGGTCGGTGACCAGTCGCAGCAGCCCGAGCGCGCTCGACCCGGCGAACTTGCTGTGCTGGCCGTACTGGGTCGGCGGAATGTCGTCCCAGGCGAACAGGGTCAACGTGACGTCGGTGATCTTCATGTCGTTCTCTCCCGGACCAGATCGCTTCGCTTGGCGAGGCCCCTTCGCCATGATCGAGGGGCTCGGCAGGGCGACAGTACCGCCATCCAGGCGCGACGCCCTAGCGCGGCCATTGCCGGCGAAAACGACGTTCGCCAAGCGATGGCAGGCACATTGAACGAACCGCGTTTCTCCCGGCTGCCCGATCGGTATAGACTTGCGTCATGTCCGACAAAGCCCGAGCCGAGCTCGCTCCGACCGGCGTCCTGCGCGCCGGGATCAACCTTTCCAATTTCCTGCTGGTCACCGGCCGCAGCGAGAACAACGAGCCGGTGGGCGTGTCGCCCGACATGGCGCGCGAGATCGCGGCCAGCCTCGGCGTTCCCGTGAAATATGTGCCGTTCAAGACTCCGGGCGAGCTCGCCGACCAGGTCAACAACAACGTCTGGGACATCGGCCTGATCGGCGCCGAGCCGCAGCGTGCCGCCACGATCGCCTTCACCGCTGCCTATGTCGAGATCGAGGCGACCTACATGGTGCCCAAAGGCTCGGCCATCAAATCCATCGCCGACGTCGACAAGCCCGGCGTGCGCATCGCCGTATCGGCGCGCTCGGCTTATGGCCTGTGGCTCGAGAACAACATCAGGCACGCCACCCTGTTGCCGGTGAGCGGCCTCGACGCGGCGTTCAACAAGTTCGTCGACGAGAAGCTCGAGGTCCTGGCCGGCCTGCGCCCCGGTCTCCTGAAGGACATCGAGAAGGCGCCCGACATGACGATCCTCGACGGCAAGTTCTCGGCCGTCCAGCAGGCCGTCGGCACGCCCAAGCCCAACGCCGCGGGCGCCACCTATCTCGCCAACTTCGTCGAGAACGCCAAGCGCTCCGGCCTGGTCGCGAGCCTGATCGAGCGGCACAAGGTCAAGGGCCTCTCCGTCGCGCCGCTCACGTGATCACCTCTCCTCCCCAGCTCTGCTGGGGAGGTGTCCGCGTCTTCGCGGACGGAGGGGTCATAGGCCACAGACACGCTGCCCACGACCCCTCCGTCCGCGAAGACGCGGACACCTCCCCACGCAAGGCGTGGGGAGGAAAAGAAATTTAGGTCGGGATCGCGTAGAGGCGTCGCGCATTGTCGACGAAGAGGGCGCGGCGCTCCTCGGCGGTGAAGTCGCGCACGATCTTCTCGAAGCCGCGATAGATGTCGCCGAAGCCCGCGCACAGGCCGTCGACCGGGAAGTTGCTGGCGAACATGCAGCGGTCGACGCCGAACAGGTCGATGGTCGTGAGCACGATCCCGCGATTGTCCGCCGTCGTCCAGCCGACGCCCGGAACGCCGAGGCCGGAGATCTTCACCACGACATTGGGCTCCTGGGCCAGCCTCGCCATGGCCCGGCGCCAACCGACCACCTCCTCGGGTGTGCGGTCGACCGGCAGGCCGGCATGGTTGAGGAATATCCTCACGCTGCGGAACTCACGCGCCAGCTCGGCCGCATCGCCGAGATAGATCCACGGCGTCTGCAGATCAAAGCGGCCGAGCCGCCGGGCAAGCTTGGCAAAGCCGCGCCGCCAGCGGGTCGCCGTCTTCATGTCGCCCGGACGCGGCTTGTGGCGGACGCTGCGGACGAAGTCGAAGCCGGTCAATCGCTCCAGCACCTCGCCCCAGTCGGCGCGATCGAGCCAGGCCTGGCCGACCGCGACCGACGGCAGGCCGCCGGCCTTGCGCAGCTCGGCCACGTAGGCCATCTCGCCGATCGGATCGGTCGGATCCCATTCGGTCTCGACATAGACCGAGCCCACGACCTTGTATTCCCGCGTATCGGCGAGATACTGCTCCTGCAGGTAGCGTCGGCGGAGAGCCTTGTAGTCGCCGTAGCGAAACGCAATCTGCGGCTCGTCGCGAAGCCACGGATGATAGTTGCGGTCGGGATCCCAAAGGTGATGGTGGGCGTCGACGATCTCCAGAATCTGGGAGGTCGCGACGCCCTGCCCGCCCAGGGCTCCAGCATGACGTTCGGCAATGCGCTGCCGCGCCAACTGGGGCAGATGGCGACGAGCCTGCCGTTCCTGGACTGAATGGCGATCCACTGGCCGATCTCCTCGAGCACGCGGTTCCATCTCGTTCCTCCGCTTGAGCGCCCCTATCGAGCGGCATCCATGTCGGCGAGCTTTGCAACCCGACGGCGGAACTCTTCCCGGGTCGAGAACTGCGCGGCGAGATAGGCCGCGATCAGATCCCTGGCGAGCCACGGGCCCACGATCTGGGCACCGATGCACATCACGTTCACATCGTCGTGCTCGACGCACTGGTGGGCCGAGTGAATGTCGTGACAGACGGCGGCGCGAATGCCCTTCATCTTGTTGGCGCCGATCGCGGCACCGACCCCGGTGCCGCAGACCATCAGCCCGCGTTCCGAGCGGCCCTCCACGATTGCGGCGGCGACCTTGCGGGCGATGTCGGGAAAGTCGACCGGCGCCGGATCGTAGGATCCGACATCGTCGATCTCGTGCCCGAGGCCCTGCAGGAACGGTATGAGCTCGCGCTTCATCGCGAAGCCGGCGTGATCGGATCCGACGACGACCTTCATGACGGCTGCTCTTGCGATTCGTAGGACGTGATCAGGTTCCGGCGGCGCAGTTCCTCGCCGATGCGGAAATGCTCGCGCAGCAGCCGCTCGGCAGCGTCCGGCTCGCGCCGCACGAGCGCCAGGAACACGTCGCGATGGGCGGTGGTGATGCGGATGGCGACGGTCGGATCGGAAAGCGTCTCACGTCGCTCGCCGCGCTCCTGGCGGAGCAACGGCGATATCGCCTCGTAGATCTTCATCAGCGACCCGCTGCCGCTCGCCTGCACGATGGCGACGTGAAACGCGTGATCGGCCGCGTTGCGGGCCTCGGGCTCGTCGATTGCCGCGACCAGGGCGTCGAGCAGGGTGCCGATCGTCTGCAGATCGCGCTCGCTCGCACGTTCGCAGGCGAGCCGTATCGCCTGGCATTCGATCGCGATCCGCGCCTGCAGCACGTCGTCGGTGATATTGGGCTGATGCAGCAGGCAAAGCGTCAAGGCCTGGCCCAATACCGAGGCATCGGCGGCCCGAATGAAGGCGCCGCGGCCGTGCTGAATGTCGAGCAATCCCAGCACGGCCAACGACCGCAGAGCCTCCCGCAGCACCGGACGACTGACGCCCAGGGCCAAGGCCAGCACCCGCTCCGGAAGGAGCCGATCGCCCGCCTTCAGCTCCCCCGTCATCAAGCGGTCGCGAAAGAAGGCAAAGACCCGGGCGGCTCCCGTCTGGTCTTCCTCGCTGATGGGTCGCAGGATGCTATGCGTGCTCGGGTCGCTCATGGTCTTTGGACAGTCCGTGGTCTGACCACTCTAACTTTGTTCTTCACAGGACGCAACCTCCTGGCAACGCATGCGTTCTCAGATGGTTGCGGGGGAACAAGTGCGCGCTTTGGGAGCAGGATCTGTGGGGTCTCGCCCGATCGCGTACCCACCGCGCGCGAGACGCCCGCGGGCAGGGGAACTACGCCATGGCTACCCAGGTCGATACCGGCACGAGCATCGCGAATGGCCCGGCCAATCCCCCTGCCTCCCCGGCGCGCGGCACGGCCGGCCACAACGGGATCTCGCCCGACCTCCATGAACTGCAGAGCGCCCTGGAGGCGATGCGGGCCGGCGATTTCTCGGTCCGTCTGCCGGCGCGGCGGGATGGCGAGCTGGGGCGCATCGCCGTGCTGTTCAACGAGATCGTCGGCGCCAACCAGATCATGGCGCAGCAGCTCGAGCGCATCGGCAAGTCGGTAGGCGAGCAGGGCCGCACGCGCCAGCGCGTGAAGTTCGGCATCTCGACCGCCCAGTGGGGCGAGATGGAAAGCTCGGTCAACGGCCTGATCGACGATCTCGTGTGGCCGACCACCGAGGTGACGCGGGTGATCAGCGCCGTCGCCCAGGGCGATCTCCTGCAGACCGTCCGGCTCGATGTCGACGGCCGGCCACTCAAGGGCGAGTTCCTGCGCTCGGCCACCATCGTCAACACCATGATCAAGCAGCTGAGCGTGTTCACCTCCGAGGTGACCCGCGTGGCGCGCGAGGTCGGCACCGAGGGCAAGCTCGGCGGCCAGGCAAAGGTGAGCGAGGTGACCGGCGTGTGGCGCGAGCTGACCGAGAGCGTCAACTCGATGGCCAACAACCTGACCGCCCAGGTCCGCAACATCTCGGACGTGACCATCGCGGTAGCCAATGGCGACCTGTCGCGCAAGATCACGGTCGACGTGCGCGGCGAGATCCTGCAGCTCAAGGAAGCCATCAACACCATGGTCGACCAGCTGAGGTCGTTCGCCTCGGAGGTGACGCGCGTGGCGCGCGAGGTCGGCACCGAGGGCAAGCTCGGCGGCCAGGCGATCGTGCCCGGCGTCGCCGGCACCTGGAAGGATCTCACCGATTCGGTGAATGCCATGTGCGGCAACCTCACCGACCAGGTGCGCAACATCGCCGACGTGACCACGGCGGTGGCGCGCGGCGATCTTTCCAAGAAGATCACGGTCGACGTGCGCGGCGAGATCCTGCAGCTCAAGGACACCATCAACACGATGGTCGACCAGCTGAACGGTTTCGCCGGCGAGGTCACCCGCGTCGCCCGCGAGGTCGGCACTGAAGGCAAGCTCGGCGGACAGGCCCAGGTGCCGGGCGTCGCCGGAACCTGGAAGGACCTCACCGACAACGTCAACTCGATGGCCACCAACCTGACTGCCCAGGTGCGCAACATCGCCGAGGTGACCACGGCAGTGGCGGGCGGCGATCTCTCCAAGAAGATCACCGTCGACGTGCGCGGCGAGATCCTGCAGCTCAAGGAGACCATCAACACGATGGTCGACCAGCTCAACAGCTTCGCCGGCGAGGTCACCCGTGTCGCCCGCGAGGTCGGCACCGAGGGCAAGCTCGGTGGGCAGGCCCAGGTGCCGGGCGTCGCTGGAACCTGGAAGGACCTCACCGACAACGTCAACCTGCTGGCCGCCAACCTCACCACCCAGGTGCGCAACATCGCCGACGTGACGATCGCCGTGGCCGGCGGCGACCTGTCCAAGAAGATCACCGTCGACGCCTCGGGCGAGATCCTTCGTCTTAAGGAGACCATCAACACCATGGTCGACCAGCTCAACAGCTTCGCCGGCGAGGTGACGCGTGTCGCCCGCGAGGTCGGCACCGAAGGCAAGCTCGGCGGGCAGGCCCAGGTCCCGGGCGTCGCCGGCACCTGGAAGGACCTCACCGACAACGTCAACTTCATGGCCACCAACCTGACCGGCCAGGTGCGCAACATCGCCGAGGTGACCACGGCGGTGGCCAACGGCGATCTCTCCAAGAAGATCACCGTCGACGTTCGCGGCGAGATCCTGCAGCTCAAGGAGACCATCAACACGATGGTCGACCAGCTGAACGGCTTCGCCGGCGAGGTCACCCGTGTCGCCCGCGAGGTCGGCACCGAAGGCAAGCTCGGCGGCCAGGCCCAGGTGCCCGGCGTCGCCGGAACCTGGAAGGATCTCACCGACAACGTCAACATGCTGGCCGCCAACCTCACGACCCAGGTGCGCAACATCGCCGACGTGACCACGGCGGTGGCGGGCGGCGATCTCTCCAAGAAGATCACGGTCGACGTGCGCGGCGAGATCCTGCAGCTCAAGGAGACCATCAACACGATGGTCGATCAGCTCAACGGCTTCGCCGGCGAGGTCACCCGCGTCGCCCGCGAGGTCGGCACCGAGGGCAAGCTCGGCGGCCAGGCCCAGGTCCCCGGCGTCGCCGGAACCTGGAAGGACCTCACCGACAACGTCAACTCGATGGCCACCAACCTCACCGCCCAGGTGCGCGCCATCGCCGAGGTCGCGACCGCCGTCACCAAGGGCGATCTGACGCGCTCGATCCAGGTCGACGCGCTGGGCGAGCTTGCCGAGCTCAAGGACAAGCTCAACACCATGATCGACAATCTCCGCCTGACGACGGAGCGCAACACCGAGCAGGACTGGCTGAAGACCAACCTCGCCCGCTTCACCAACATGCTGCAGGGCCAGCGCGATCTCGGCACGGTCGGCCGCCTGATGCTGAGCGAGCTGGCGCCGCTGGTGGAGGCCCACCAGGCGGTGATCTACCAGACCAAGGACGATTCCGAGGGCGAGGAGAGGCTTCATCTCCTGTCGGTCTATGCCGACAGTCGATCGGGCCACCCGGAGACGATCCGCATCGGCGAAGGGCTGATCGGCCAGTGCGCCGCCGACCGCAGGCAGATCCTGATCAGCGACATGCCGCCGACCATCCATCCGATCACCTCGGGCCTGTTCCAGGCGGCGCCCAAGAGCATCATCGTGCTGCCCGTCCTGTTCGAGGGCCAGGTCAAGGCGGTGATCGAGCTCGCCTCGTTGAACGATTTTACCGAGCTGCAGATCGCGTTCCTCGAGCAGCTAACGGCCTCGATCGGCATCGTGCTGAACTCGATCGAGGCGACGATGCAGACCGAGCGGCTGCTCGAGCAGTCCCAGAAGCTCGCCGGCGAGCTGCAGACCCAGCAGGGCGAGCTGCAGCAGACCAACGAGCAGCTCGAGCAGAAGGCGGCCCAGCTGGCCGAGCGCAACTTCGAGGTCGAGCGCAAGAACCAGGAGATCGAGCAGGCGCGGCGCGCCGTCGAGGAGAAGGCGTCCGAGCTGGCGCTGACCTCGCGCTACAAGTCGGAGTTCCTGGCCAACATGAGCCACGAGCTGCGCACGCCGCTCAACTCGATCCTGATCCTGGGCCAGCAGCTCGCCGACAACCCGGAAGGCAACCTGAAGGACAAGCAGATCGAGTTCGCCCGCACCATCCATGGCGCCGGCACCGACCTCCTGAACCTGATCAGCGACATCCTCGATCTCAGCAAGATCGAATCGGGCACCGTCACCGTCGACGCCGAGGAAATCTTCTTCTCCAACGTGCTCGAGACCGTGGCGCGGCCGTTCCGCCACCAGGCCGAATCGCAAGGCCTGTCGTTCGACGTCCAGATCGATCCGCATCTCGGCCGCAGCATCGTGACCGATTCCAAGCGCCTGCAGCAGATCCTGAAGAACCTCCTGTCCAATGCCCTGAAGTTTACCGCCCACGGCAGCGTGCGGCTGCGCGTCGTGCCGGCCCAGGCCGGCTGGCGCGCCGACAACGTCGCGCTCAACCAGGCGAGCTCGGTGGTCGCCTTCGAGGTGACCGACACCGGCGTCGGCATCCCGGTCGAGAAGCAGAAGATCGTCTTCGAGGCCTTCCAGCAGGCCGATGCCAGCACCAGCCGCAAGTACGGCGGCACGGGTCTCGGCCTCGCCATCAGCCGCGAGCTCGCCAGCCTGCTGGGCGGCGAGCTCACCTTGCGCAGCACGCCCGGCATCGGCAGCACCTTCACCCTGTTCCTGCCCACCATGTACACCGGGCCGCGCACGGCGATGCGCCAGCCCCAGGCCGGCAGCCAGCCGCTGCCGCAGGTGGCGCTGCCCGAGCACCTGGTCGACCAGTTCCCCGACGATCGCCACACCATCCTGCCCGGTGATCGCTGCCTGCTGATCGTCGAGGACGATCCCAACTATGCCGGCATCCTGGTCGATGCCGCCCATGCCGCGGGGCTGCGCGCGGTCGTGACGTCGCGCGGCGCCGAGGCGCTCGACCTGGCGCTGCAGTACAAGCCCGTCGCCCTGTCGCTCGACATCTTCCTGCCCGACATGCTCGGCTGGAACGTGCTCAGCCAGTTCAAGCGAACCCTGGAGACGCGGCACATCCCGGTTCAGATCCTCAGCATGGACGAGGATCGCCAGCAGGGGCTGACGCGCGGCGCCTTCTCGTACCTTAACAAGCCGACGACCCCGCAGGGCCTGAACGATGCCCTGGCGCGCATCAACGAGTACGTGCGGCCACGCCGCAAGCGGCTGCTGATCGCCGAGGACGACGCCGCCGAGCGGCTGGGCGTTGCCGAGCTCCTGTCCAACCCCGATCTCGAGATCGCCACTGCCGATTCGGGCAGGGCGGCGCTCACCAAGCTTCGCGAGCAGCGCTTCGACTGCATGGTGCTCGACCTCAGGCTGCCCGACATCTCGGGCTTCGAGGTGCTGGAGGAAATCCAGCGGGACGAGTCGCTCAGCGACCTGCCGGTGGTGGTGTTCACCGGGCGCGAGCTCTCGGCCGAGGAGGACGCCCGGCTGCACGGCATGGCGCGCAGCATCGTCGTCAAGGGCGCCGCCTCGCCGGAGCGCCTGTTCGACGAGACGGCCCTCTTCCTGCACCAGGTCGCGGCCGACCTGCCCGATGACAAGAAGCGCATGCTGGAGCGCCTGCACAGCTCCGACGAGATGCTGGCCGGGCGCACCGTGCTGGTCGTCGACGACGACACGCGCAACATCTTCGCCCTGTCGAGCGCATTGGAACGGCGCAACATGAGGGTGCTGACCGCGACCACCGGCCGCGAGGCGATCGCGATCCTCGAGCGCTCGCCCGAGGTCGCGATCGTGCTGATGGATATCATGATGCCCGAGATGGACGGCTACCAGACGATCGCCCTGATTCGCGGCAACCCTGCGCTGCGCCGCCTGCCGATCATCGCGCTGACCGCCAAGGCGATGAAGGGCGACCGCGAGAAATGCCTCGAGGCGGGCGCGTCGGACTACCTCGCCAAGCCGGTCGTCACCGAGCAGCTGTTCTCGGCCCTGCGCCTGTGGCTGCATCGCTGACGTGACGAACCTTCCGGCGGCCATGGACAAGGTCAACATCCTGCTGATCGACGATCAGCCGGCCAAGCTCCTGAGCTACGAGGTCATCCTCGCCGAGCTGGGCGAGAACCTGATCAAGGCGACTTCTCCGCACGAGGCCCTCGGCATCCTGCTCAAGACCGAGGACATCGCCGTCGTGCTGATCGATGTCGTCATGCCGCAGCTCGATGGCTTCCAGCTCGCCAGCATGATCCGCGAGCATCCGCGCTTCCAGCGGCTCGCCATCATCTTCGTCTCGGCGATCCAGGTCGCCGCGTCGGATTTCCTGCGCGGCTATCAGATCGGGGCCGTCGACTACGTGCAGGTGCCGGTCGTGCCCGAGGTGCTGCGCGCCAAGGTCCGCGTGTTCGTCGACCTCTACCGCAAGACCCGCGAGCTCGAGGCGCTCAATGCCGAGCTCGAGGCCCGCGTCGCGGCGCGCACCGCCGAGCTCGAGGCGCAGACCGAGCGCCTGCGCCAGAGCGAGGACCGGCGATCGATCGCCCTGTCGGCCGGCGACATGGGATCGTGGGAGGTCGACCTCGCCACCGGGCGGATCGAATGGGACGACGGCCCCTATCGCATCTTCGGCGTCGATCCGGCGTCGTTCGTCCCGACGGTCGAGCGGGTCGAGGCGATGATGCATCCGGACGACCGCGAGAAGAGCGCGCTGGCGTCGATCCTGGCGTCGTCGCAAGCTCGTTTCCAGACCGAGTTCCGGATCGTGCGGCCGAGCGGCGAGCTGCGCTGGTGCTACGGCGCCGGCATCATCCTCAGCGATCCCGCCGGCAAGGCCCTGCGCATGACCGGGGTCACGGTCGACATCACCGAGCGCAAGCGTGCCGAGGAGAGGCAGGCGCTGCTTGCGCGCGAGGTCGACCATCGTGCGAAGAACACGCTGGCCGTCGTGCTGTCGATGCTGCGGCTCACCAGGGCTCCGACGATCGAGTCCTTCGTCTCGATCGTCGAGGGCCGGGTCCATGCCCTGGCAGCGACGCACAACCTCCTGTCGGCGACCCGCTGGGAAGGCGCCGATCTCGGCAGGATCGTCGACGAGGAGATGGCACCTTACCACGCCACCCATCGGCGCCGCGTCCACACCAGCGGCCCGCGCGTCATCCTGCTGCCGGCGACGGCGCAGGCGGTGGCGCTGGCGCTGCACGAGCTCGCCACCAATGCCGCCAAGTACGGCGCCTTCTCCACCGATACCGGCACGCTCGGCGTGACGTGGCGAACCGACGGCGACACCATGCAGCTGGACTGGGTCGAAAGCGGCGGGCCGCCGACCGAGGAGCCGGCACGGCTGGGTCTCGGCCTGACCATCGTGCGCTCGAGCATCGAGGCCCAGTTCCGCGGCGCCGTGATCTACGATTGGCGGCCGGACGGCTTGCGCTGCCGCCTCACCATCCCGGTCGCGCCGGCCGCCGGAGCCGCGGCGCAGCCGGCTGCGCCGACCCAGCCGGCGCAGGCCAAGGCGGCGGACAAGCGCGTCCTCGCCGGCGTGCGCCTGATGGTCGTCGAGGACGAGATGCTGGTCGGCATGCTGCTGAAGCGGACGCTCGAGGGCTTCGGCGCCGTCGTCGTCGGGCCGTATGCCCGCCTCGCCGAAGGCCTGGCGGCGGCGCGCAGCGAACGCTTCGATGGCGCCGTCCTCGATCTCAACCTCGCGGGCGAGCTGGCCAACCCGATCGCCGACCAGCTGCTGGCCCACAGCGTGCCGTTTCTCTTCATCACCGGCTTCCAGCGCGAGAGCATCGATCGCCGCTACGCCAGCGTGCCGGTGCTGCAGAAGCCGATCGACGCCACCGCGCTCGAGCGCGGCCTGCTCGCCCTGCTGCACGACCGACCGGCGCTGCCCGCTGTCGTGAACGATGCGAGACGATCATTGAGCTGAATTCCGACCTATGAGCGGCGCGCCCCCAGAAGGACGTATTGCCGGCGGCCCGTGTAGAGTGCATCGGTGCGAAGCTCCGCTTCGCGCCGCGTGTCAAGGAGCCAGTACGCCGTGCCGATCGTCCTCAGCGAAAACTTCCGTGCCCTGTTCTACGCACCGTTCTATGCCGCGCTGGCGACCGGCGCCTTTCGCGATGCCGGCGTCGAGGTGATCCTGCGGCCCTCGCCCAGCCCCAAGGCGGCAGCGGCGGCGCTGCGGTCGGGCGAGGCCGACGTGATGTGGGGCGGGCCGCTGCGCGTCATGATCGTGCATGCCGGCGAGCCCGGCGCCGACCTCGTCTGCTTCGCCGACGTGGTGGCGCGCGACCCGTTCTTCGTCATCGGGGCGAGGCCACGACCCGATTTCACGCTCGGCGACCTCGCCCGCATGAGCTTCGCCGCGGTCTCGGAGGTGCCGACGCCGTGGATTTGCCTCGCGCAGGACCTGCGGTTGGCCGGCATCGACCCCGATCGCCTCGAGCCCCTCGTCGGCCCCTCGATGGCGGACAACGCCCGGGCGATCCGGGCCGGCACGCTCGATGCCGCCCAGCTTTTCCAGCCCTACGCCGAGGAGCTGATTGCCTCGGGGGCGGGCCATCTCTGGTACGCCGCCGCGACGCGCGGCCTCACCGCCTACACCACCCTGGTGACGCGCCGCGGCACGCTCGAGTCGCGGCACGACGAGCTGCTCGCCATGACCACGGGCATGCAGCGCACGCTCACCTGGTTCGCGGCGACCCTGCCCACCGAGATCGCGCGGCTGCTGGCCGGCTACTTCCCCGACATCGATGCGGCGATCTTCGCCGCCTCGATCGCCCGCTACCGTGCCCTCGACCTGTGGGGACCCGACCCGCTGATCCGCCGTGCGGGCTACGACTGGCTGCATACGGCGATGCGCGCCCATGGCACGCTCGCCCGCGACGTCGCGTACGAAACCTGCGTCGATACCGGGCTCGCCCGCCGCGCCATCGCCGCTACGGCTTGACGGTCACGCACGCGGGGTCGATCGCCTGCCGGGCGATCTCGACGAAGCGCTCGACCGGGCAGGCGCCTTCGTGCAGCGAGCCGGCACAGGCCGGCAAAGGGACGGCGACCATGCCGGGCGGCCGGGCGAGGTCGAGCGGCGTCCGGCCGCGCATCTGCGCCATGGTCTGCGCGTAGTAGGCGAGCCGCACGTAGCGCCGGCCGGTCCGCACGTCGCGATACAGCTCGAAGGCGAGCGCGCCGCCGGGCGACAGCTCGTTGGGCTGGAAGCCCGCGATCTGCCAGCCGACATTCAAGAGACGCGACAGGTTGGCGAGGTTGGTGCTGTGGCCGACCAGCAGCGCGAAGCGCACCGGCTGCGCGACACGCGGCTGGCCGGGAAAGTCGTGGCCGTCCTGCAAGGTGGCGACGATCTGGCTCAGGAGCTTGGAGCCGTGCTGGCGGGCGAGCGGCAGGGTCTTGTCGACCAGGTCGACCTCGAGCCGGTGGATCTTCAGCAGGTCCTGCAGCCCGGCCTCGCCGGAAAGTCGTCCCCAGGCGACCTGCAGCCCCTCGGCGTCCTCCATGGCGAAGGTCTCCGCCGCGGTCGAGGCGTAGCCGATCGGGCCAGTCAGGCGGACCGTGCCGTCGGGCCGGCTCTCGAGGCCCGGCTGCCCGGTCGAGAGGCCGCACGCCTTGCCGGCGGCGAGCGACGGCGGGCAGAGCGTCTGCTGCATCAGCGTGAGCTGCGGGGCGTACTCGCGCAGCACCGAGTCGAAATTGCCGCCGATCCGCGCCAGCACGGCGGCGCGATTGGCCGCCCCGTCCATCGGGCAGCTCGCGGTCGGCTGCGGATGGAACAGCGGATCGGGCACCGTCGGGTCGTCCTGGTTGCGCACGTCGAGGGTCGGGCAGCGTGGGTACATGCCGGTGAGCAGCGCCACCGCGCTCGCCCGCGTGCGCTGGTCGAGATCGGCCCATGCCGACACCGCCCCGCGCGGCGGGCAGTCGTCGGACTGCACCAGCCCGCGCCCGCCATAGAGTACCCGGTAGTAGCGCCCCATCAGGCGCAGCAGCTCCTCGCCGCGCGGCGTCAGGAAGCCGGGCGGCACCGGCCAGGCCGGCCACGGGCTGGCCGAACGGCTGTCGAGCTCGGCGTTGGTCAGGAAGGGCGCCCGCACGCCATGCCGGCTGACCAGCACCGCCCGCTCCATCTGCCATCCCGGCGGGACCGGCAGGATCTGCGCGCTGGCCGGCAACACGGCG
>JALHMO010000103.1 GCA_022844015.1 Reyranella sp.
GTCGGCGGCGGCTTGAGCTACCGGTTCATCGACCCCGTGTTCAAGAGCGAGCTGGCGTGGAGCATCGGGCTCTCCGTCAACCTGCAATGGTGGACCTACGATCAGCCCGATGTCGTCATCGACCCGACGGTCAATCGCCTGCAAAACGACACAATATTCAACATAACGTTGGCCATACCATTCGACGAGCGGACGACCTTCACGCTGTCTGCCGGGCGCTTCGTACGGGGGGCAACCCTGCCCAACTACGAGTTCGTGAACAACAGCGTGCTCATGGGTGTGGGTTGGCGCTTCTGAGGATCGGAGGAGGTCCAATGACGAATACGACGTCTGGCGGCTCCCGCATGGTGCGCGCTGCCCTGCTCGGCATCACCGCCATATCGACGGTGGCATTGTCGGCCGGTCTCGGCGACGCCCAGGCCAAGGTCGGCGTCACGTCGGCGACCGACGGCGACCCGCTCGGCAAGCCGCCCCAGCAGAACGAGCGCATCCTGCGCATCGGCATCGACGTGCAGGTCAACGAGCTGATCACCACGCGGACGAACGATCGCGCCCATCTCGTGTTCCTCGACGGGACCTCGCTGACCGTGGGGCCCAACGCCCAGCTCACCATCGACCGGTTCGTATACGACCCGGCGAGCGGCACCGGCGAGCTCGCCGTCAATGCCACGCGCGGCGTGTTCCGCCTAGTCGGCGGCAAGATCAGCAAGTCCCAGCCGATCACCGTGACGACGCCGTCGAGCACCATCGGCATCCGCGGCGGCATCATGCTGGGCGAGGTCGAGGCGACGACCACCAAGGCCACGTTCGTCTTCGGCACCAGGATGACGGTGACCGGCAACGGCAGCACCCAGACCGTTCTGCGGCCGGGCTTCCAGGTGATCACGTCGCTCGGCGGCACGCCAGGCCAGCCGACCAGGGCCAACACCGCGAGCTATTCCGCCCAGCTGAGCCAGCTCGAAGGCAGCGTCGGCAAGGGTGGGCCGGGTGGTGGCGGACCGGGTACCGGCGCGCCGCCGTATGGCGGCTTGAACCCGGACCAGATTGCCCAGACCTCGGGCTTTGCCAACCAGAACTCCGGCAAGCCGGGCGGTACCCTCGTCCAGCCGCCACGCACGAACAATTTCGGCACGGGACCGGGACCGACCAACCGCAATCCCGACACGAGGGCCACCCTCCCCCTGACCGAGCCCAACAATGTTCTGCAGATGGAGCAGGCCATCCAGCAGGCGGGCGCTCTGTTGCCGCAGCAAGGCGGCGGTGGATTTCAGCCGCCGACGCCCAACCCACCCGGCCCGCCAGGCCCACCGACCACGGTGATCGTCACGCGTGGCAAGTTCGGCCAGGAGCCGCGGTTCACGAGCTTCAACAACAACACTCTGGGCGTCACGCCGGTGGCCCAGAACAACGTCCTGCTGCAGCCCACGGGCTCGCTGGCGAACGGCACGGCGACCATCAACCTGGCGGACAACCGCTCGTTCTCCGTTCCCTGGCAGCCTGGTCCCGCCCCCTATGGCGTCAGCCTCACCCACCCAACGCTGGGCTTGCTGAACGGCACCGGCTTCGTCAGCCCGACCGGCGACTTCTTTGCCTTCGTCTTCACCGACGCTGCGGGTGCCAGGCTGGGCTTCGTCGGAGGTACGCCGACGACCCTGGCCCAGTTTCCCACCTCCGGATTCGCCACCCACGTCCTGTCGTCGCTCCATGAGAACGGCCGCTTGCCGTTCTCCAACCTTGCAGTGGGCAACGACCCGGCCCTGCGGGCGGCCGCGTCGGTGTCGCCGCTCTACTCGGCCTATTCGACCCAGACCACGGGGGCGATCGGCTCGCCCGCTCCGGGGCCCCAGCGCGCCGTATCGATGCAGTCGACGGTGTCGATCGCCGGCCAGGGCGCCAGCCAGAAATCGTACATGGGCGTGTTCATCGGCGACTACTTCCGAGACTACAACAGCAACACCAACTTCAACTCGGGCACCTTCCAGAGCACCTATCGCATGGGCGGCGACCAGCGGATCGGCCGCCAGGTGTCGAGCGAATCGACCATCGATACCGGTGCCGGCAACTCGATCTACGGTAACAACGCCCAGACGATGGTGTTCACCAACGACGGCGCCAGCTCGAACATCACGACGAGCGGCGGCCTGATCAACTCGGGCAACACGACACGCACCCCTCAGGCCTCGTTCGACCAGCCCTACACCAACCTGAACGGCACGCCGTACATCGTCGATACGGTGGCGACCCGGACGGCGACGCCGGGATCGGTCGGCCAGACCCGCACCGACCAGCAGCTGACCGGATACGTCGGCGGCATCGCCGAGAGTCAAAGCGCCAACGGCAGCTTCTCGAGCCGACAGTTCGGCGGCGAGATCGCCCTGCAGACGAGCGCCAGCAACAACCGCGCCGCGGCGACGATCACCATCAACCAGTGGGACGGCACGTCGACCTCGGCGACGTTCCAGCTCGGCGGCACCACCGGCCAGACCTTCGCGACCAGCGCCTTCATCGACGATCGGACCTACGCCCTGCGCGACCGGTCGCCCGACCTGTTTGCCACCCAGACGACCAGCGTCACCTCGAACGGCATCACGTCGAGCGGGACCGACGTTCAATCGCGCACCGCGATGGTGAGCTACAACGCCGCACCGACCCCCGAGTTCTTCGCCGCGCAGGGCGTGACGCCGTGCACCGCCTGCGATTTCATGACCTGGGGCTGGTGGGGGGGCGACGTGCGCTACAATGCCGGCAGCTCGTACAATCCCAACGGGCGCGACCGCATGAATCTCGCGACCTACGTTGCCGGCACCGTGACGCCGGTCGCCCAGCTCAACCAGATGACCGGCAGCGCGAACTACAGCGGGGCCCTCATCGGCAGCGCGCAGAACGGCGTCAACTCCTACGCGGGCGCCGGAACCTACAGCAACCAGTGGAACTTCGGGACCCGCAGCGGCGTCGCGACAGTCACCTTCGACGGCGCAACCTTCGGCGGCGGCATCACGCCCAACACGATCGGCAGCGTGTCGAACTCCAACTTCCAGACCATTGCGCCCATGGCGGCAACCAACGGCGGTGCGGCCGCCGGGCGCAGCCTGACCCTGAACGGGTCATTCACCTCGTCGCCCAGCACCGTTGCAGCCGGGCAAATGGGCAACTTCGCCATCACCGGCCCGAACTACCAGGCGGGCGGCTCCTTCGCCGCCGCGAAGTAGACGATCAGCGACGCCGGTCGGCCGCCTCGAGGCGACCGGCGATGAAATCGGCGATGCCCGCGATGTCGTCGCGGCGAAACCACGGCAGGTCGGTCCCGGCGGGCGCTATGTCCGCCGCGATCGCCACGATGGCGGGGTCGTTGGCGGCCATCGGCTCGCCCCGGCCGGCGCGAACCTCGATCTTCTGATGCGGCTCGCGCTTGTAGCCTTCGATCAGCACCAGATCGGCCGGCGACAACCGCTCCAATACCTGTGACAGCGAAGGCTCGCCCCGCTCGCGCATGATGGCATAGCGCAGGCCGCCGACCAGGGCGACCTCGGTCGCACCAGCTGCCCGATGGCGGGCCGAATCGGTACCCGGCTGGTCGATGTCGACGTCGTGGTGGGCGTGCTTGACCGTGTTGACGGTCCAGCCGCGCCGGACGAACTCGGCGACCAGCCGCTCGACCAGCGTGGTCTTGCCCGAATTCTTCCAGCCGGTGACGCCGAAGACACGCTGAGCGGTCATGATCCTCCGCGGGACATCATGTCTTTGCCGGGAGCGCGCCACTGCAGGTGGAGCATTCTCCGCTCACCGATGGCGCTCATGGGCGATCGACGGGGAAGAGGCCCATCGGAGGAGTGGCGCGCTCCCGGCGGGGACCCACCGGCTCACGGCACGATCAGCTCCGCATTGGCATAGGCGGTAAGCCGCCCGCTGCGCACGAATGCCACCAGGACGATGCCCGCCTCCTCCGCCGTCTCGATGGCGAGCGAGGTCGGCGCCGACACCGCGGCGATCGCCGCCGCACCGATCGCCGCAGCCTTGTGCACCATCTCGTAGGAGCAGCGGCTCGTCACCACCACGAAACCACCCGGCACCACCGTTCCGGGCGTCGCGCTCTCCAGCCGCGCCAGCGCACCGGCGAGCTTGTCCAGAGCGTTGTGCCGCCCGACGTCCTCGCGCGCGGCAATCAGCGTGCCGTCGGCGGTCGCCCAGCCGGCGGCATGGGTCGCCCCGTTCGACCGGTTGATGTGCTGCCACTCCGGCAAGGCCGCCATTGCCCGTTCGATGGCGCGGCGCTGCACCGTGCCCCGCCATGTCGTCTGCGCCACCGGACGCAGGGCCTCGGCGATGCTGTCGACCCCGCAAAGGCCGCACCCTGTCCGTCCGGCAAGGGTCCGGCGCCGTGCCTGGAGTGCCGCCATGCGCTGGTTGGCGATCCGGAGCTGGACCTCGATGCCGCGGCCGCCGGGCCGCGGGCCCTTGCCCTCGATCTCGTCCTCGACCTCGATGTCGTAGATCTCCGATGGCCCCTCGACGATCCGCTCGGTGAGCGTGAAGCCGCGGGCAAAGTCCTCGAGATCGCACGGCGTTGCCATCATCACGGCATGGCTGATTCCATTGTAGACCAGCGCCACCGCGACCTCCTCCGCCACCACCTCGTCGAGCAGCTCCTCGCCGGCGGCGGTGAGCCGACGCGCGGCGCGACGGACCGAGCCGACGTCGGTTGCGGCCGGGGCCTGGCCGGTCGGCGCGCGACTGCCTTCGCTCATCGCGCCACCTCGTCGCCGTTGGCGTGACGGCCAACGCGGTCGAACAGGAGGCCGCGACCGACGATGAGCAGGCCGGCCGTCGGCTCGGCCTCCGTCGCGCGCTCGCCGCGCTCACGGGCGTCCGCGCCGGTGCCTCCGGCCTGCAGACGGGCAATCAGGGTGTCGGTGGCTGCAGCCATGGTGCCGGCACGTTGCCTGTCCGCCTGCCCGCGGGCAAGCGGCTCGACCGCGGTCCGCACGTGGCGCCACGCGTCTCGATCGTGCCGGCATGACGCTCGGTGATGTCGCCGGCAAGAGTCGGCACACCCATGCCTTGCCCTGTCACCTGCACGGGGTCGGCCTGTGGGTTACTTCGTCGACTCCGGTAAGGTAGCCGTAGGGCGAAGCGCCCAAAGTTGCAGGAACGCGAGATGCCTTCTCGAGAGGTGCTCCACCGGAACTTTGGCCGCCCCTCCTCCCTGAAGCACACCTGAGGCGGTCGCGACGGCGCGGGATCCAAGATCCCGCGCCGCTTGCGTTCTTGCAGTCCAAAGGTACCCGTCGCTCTGCCCTGCGGAGAGCTAGCCGCCCACCTGACCTCGTGCCCGCAGCACGTAGCCCATCGCGCGGAACTCCGAATCCTTGCGGATGGCCGCCGACACCTTGGGATCGCCGTCCCGGTTGGAAACCTCGATCAGCCGTTCGGTCTCTGCCGCACAGGCCAAGGCGACCGCCTGGGCAATGGTCCGCGTGTCCGAATGGCTGATGTCGTTAGCCGCGGAGTGCCTTGCCAGGCACTGGTCGCGCGCCTCGTACGAAGTGTCGATCTTCGTCTGCAGCCGGCCATCGCTCGACGTGTGGTAGGCGCCAGCGCAGGCGCTCGACAGCAGCAGGAGGGACAGGACGGCAGCAAGTCTCATTGTGGTCTCGACAGGTCGACGGCGGGTGCGGAGATCGGCAGGGCGTTGGTACATTTTCTCGGCGTCACAGTCAGCCTGCGCCGTACCACAAAAAATTCAAGGGCAAGCTTGACGCTCCCCGGCCTGTCGTGGCGATAGTAGCCGCCAGAGGCGGGAGGTGCTGCCTCCCCTCCCTACGACCCGGGTCTGAATGCGCTTCTTCGTCGTCTGCCTCGTCCTGCTCTTGCCGGGCTGCGAGCAAAGCTTCTTCATGGTGGGCGACAAGGGGCGCGAAGCATCCATCGCCAGGCTGTCCGAGGCACGGGACAATTGCCTCTCCCGCAACGCCGCCGCCGACATCACCACCGACCGCGACGCCGCAACCATTGCCCGCGCCGTCGCCCTGTCGTGCGGCGAGGAGACCGAGAGGCTGGTGGCGGCCATCAATCGCGACGGCGACGCCAAGGTCACGTCGGCGATCCGTCAGAACGCCGAGTTTCGCGCCATGGGCTACGTGCTGCGCGCCCGGGGCCAGGTCATCTTCTGACAGCGACAAACAAACCGGGCTAGCATTGATAGGAGCGCTATTCCCGGGGCGCAGGATAGACTCGAGGTGGCGGAAGAGAGTGGGAGTCGAACCCACTAAGAACCGGCTAACGGTCCTCTCTGGCTTTGAAGGCCAGCCGCCCCACCGGGAGCGCTTCCCCTCCGTTGACCATCATTCCCGAGAACCGGCTCGCTGTCATCAATCTGGAGCCCCGACGGCATCGGCGGGCTTTGGGAGCGGTCCGTATTGCTCGAGCTTCTGCGGCACCGTCCGACGGAAATCACCGCGCCGAATGGTGATGCCATGACGGTCGAAGAATTCCAGGATCAGGATCGCTACCTTGCGTCCGTTGTCGAGCCGGTCGCGGAAATCGGCCGCGGTGAAGTCGCGGCCGAAACCGTGGGCAATCGCGATCATCTCGGCAACCACAGGCCTCAGGAAGTACTGGTCCGGCGCCACCTCCACCACCTGGCCGACCCGGGCCAACCGCTGCAACAGCCGGCGCATGTCCACTTCCGCCACCGAATAGGCGGAGGCGAAGTCGCGGACCCGCGGCGGCTTGAAGCGGTCCCGCTGGAGCTCGCCCGCAATCCTCTGCCATAGCGCCTCGTCACGGGCCCCCAACCTCAAGGAATGGCCCGGCAGACGCAGATAGGGCCCATCGACCGTGGCCTTCTTGGCCTTGATCTCCTGGTCGAGCAGCACCTTGAAGACCGGCGATGGCCAGCGCCGGGCAGTCGCGACGCGCAATCGCTCCGGCTGCAGGCCCGGAGCGTCCGGCTTGTCGCGATGGAACGCCGCCAGCGTCTCGACAATGTCTCGACGCGCCGCCGCAACCGTATCGCCCAGGAAACCGAAGCCCTCGAGCTCCGCCCCGCCAACAGACGACAGCAGGCTGGCCACGTCGGGCGGCCGGAGATTGCGGGCCTGCCCGAAGCGGCGAAGCTCGACGAAGCCCGACTCCAGCCGCAGCAGCGTCGAGAGAGCTTCCTGGTGCGGCTGGTCCAGAGCCCTCAGCTCGCTCATGCGGCGCGCCGTGCGGCGGTTGCGCGGCGGCCCGAACGGATCGATCACCGTTGCCCCGGCGACCGTGCGGCTGGCCGAAGGATCCCGCAGAATGACCCGGTCTCCCGCAAGCGCACCAACTCTCTCCTCGAGCACCAGCTGCGCCAGCGCCGTCGCACCGGGCGCCATCTTCTCGCCTTCCAGCAGCGCCACGCGCCCCATCACGTGCGCCGAGCCGAGATGGACATGCACGGGAGACCAGTGCCGGAGCGGCTGGCCCTCCGAGCCGAGCAGGCTGAAGCGCACATCCATGCGGTCGGTCGGAGCATGCAGTTCCGCGCCGATCACCCAGTCGCCACGCCGGATCGCGTCCTTCGACAGGCGGGCTCCCGACAGATTGAGGGCGCATCGCTCGCCTGCCCTGCCAACCGCTGCCGCCCGGTTCTGGGCATGCAGCGATCGCACGCGTGCCTCCAGCCCAGACGGCGAGAGCAGCAGCCGGTCATCCACCTTGATCTCGCCGGCATGAATGGTGCCAGTCACCACGACTCCCGCGCCGGTCAGCACGAAGCTGCGGTCGACCGCCAGCCGGGCGAAACCGGTCGTCCCCTTGCCGCTTTCGCCCAGCGCCAGCAGCCTCGATTTCAGCTCGTCGACGCCTCGGCCGCTGACCGCCGATACCGGCACGATCTCGGCCCCCGCAAGCGATGTTGTCGACAGCAAGGTCTCGATCTCGGCCATGCGCTCGAGGATCTCGTCATCATCGACGAGATCGGCCTTGGTCAGCGCGACGATGCCGCGGTCGAGGCCGAGCAGATCGACGATCTGCAGATGCTCGACGGTTTGCGGCTTGATGCCCTCGACGGATGACACCACGAGCAGCGCCGCATCGATCCCGGTGGCGCCGGCCAGCATGTTGTGCACGAACCGCTCGTGTCCCGGCACGTCCACGAAACCCAATTGCCTGCCATCGCCAAGATCGCTGTAGGCGTAGCCGAGATCGATGGTGATGCCGCGCGCCTTCTCCTCCTTGAGACGATCCGCATCGACCCCGGTCAGTGCCTTCACCAGGGCGGTCTTGCCGTGGTCGATATGGCCTGCCGTACCGACGATCATGGAGGTGTCTCCGCCAGGCCATCGAGCTCACCCAGCTGAGCGATGAAGGTGCTTTCGTCGTCGAGAGTGCGCAGGTCGAGCAGGAGCACGCCGCCGGCGATCCGGCCGATCACCGGAACGGGAAGCCGCCTGAACGAGGCCGCCAGCCGATCCAGCCCCTTGCCCCGTACCGCGACGGCGAAGGACGGCAACAGATCGACCGGCAGCGCGCCCGATCCGATCTGGCCGTGCACCGGCTCGATGGTCACCTGAAAAGCCCCGCCGAGCTGGCGGGCGAGCGGCGGCAGGATGCGCTCCGCCAGGCTGCGAATCTCGCTGGCGGGACGAGCGAGCATGCGAATGGTCGGCAGCCGCTCGGCCAGCCGATCGGGATCGGCGTAGAGGCGCAACGTCGCCTCGAGCGCCGCCAGCCGCACCTTGTCGAGGCGCAACGCCCGTTTCATGGGGTTCCGGCCGATGCGCTGGATCAGCTCCTTGCGGCCGACCACCAGGCCGGCTTGCGGCCCGCCCAGGAGCTTGTCCCCGGAGAAGGTCACGACATCGATGCCAGCGGCAATCGCCTCACGTGCCGTCGGCTCGTGCGGCAGGCCCCATGTCTCGAGATCGGCGAGCGTGCCGCTGCCCAGATCCTCGATAATCGGCAGCCCACGCTCGCGCGCCAGCGGCACCAGCTCGGCGGCGGGCACCGACTTGGTGAAGCCGGTGACGGCGTAGTTCGACGGGTGGACCTTCATGATGGCCGCGGTGTCCGGTCCGACCGCCCTGGCGTAGTCCGCGAGATGGGTCCGGTTGGTCGTGCCGACCTCGATCAGCCGGCACCCGGCGCGCGCCATGATGTCGGGAATGCGGAAGGCGCCGCCGATCTCGATCAGCTCGCCGCGCGAGACGATGACCTCCCGGCCCTCGGCCAACGTCGCCAATACGAGCAGCACGGCGGCGGCGTTGTTGTTCACCGCTACAGCCGACTCGGCGCCGGTCAGCCGCCGCAGCCAGGGTGCCACGTGCTCGTCGCGTTCGCCGCGTGAGCCATCGGCAAGATCGTACTCGAGCGTCGTCGGCGAGCGCATGGCCTCGACCGCGGCCTGGACAGCCTCCTCGGCGAGCACCGCGCGACCGAGGTTGGTGTGCAGGACCGTGCCCGTAAGATTGAAGATGCGGCGCTGCGACGGCCTCACCAGGCCAGCCAGCCTCGATTCGCACCAGCGCGCGCACGCCGCCTCGTCGGCAACGTCGGGATGGCCGCGCCGGGCCTCGGCCCAGGCCCGCAGCGCGTCGACGACCATGGGGCGGCCGGCGCCGACGATCAACGGCTGCAGGGCGGGCCACCCGGCCATGCGGTCGATCGATGGCGGACGGCTCGCGAGGGCGGGGGCAAGGGTGCTGGCTGGACGGTCGGCACGCGACACGGGTCGTTCCCTGACGATTGTGGGCCGGCAATCGGCCTCGCTGGCCGAACAATGGCCCAGCGCGCAGCCCGGATCAATCTGCCGTCATCGAACACGAACTGGCAGTCACATGCCTGAAATGCCGCGACGCGCGCGCCCGAGGCACAGCCCGTCAGGCATGGCCGTGGCAGGCATCGAGGCTAGGGCTTGCGCTGCAAGCCCCAGGTCTCGGCCAGCTTCTCGCCGATCCGAGCCGCCACGAGACGATTGCCGGGGCTTTCGTTCTTGTCGTCCCGCCAATAGTGGATGTGATCGGCGTAGATCGTTCCCTTCTCGTCGGCGAAGATGTCACCCAGGTCGTAGACCGCGAGGCCCTGCTGGCGCAGGGCGAGCATGCCGGCAACGATGCGGCGGTAAGTGTCGCCGTAGGAAAGGTCGCCTACGACGCGCTTCTCTTCCTCGGTCAGCACCTTGCCCCAGGCGGGAATAGGCTGCAGGAAGTACGCCGTCTTGACCTTGTTGTCGGCTGCCACGACCTGCTCGGCGCGCATGTACTTCTGATAAAGGCCGAGTTGCACATCGAACAGGCGATTGGGGTCCGCCCGGATTTCCTCCGGCAGGGCGAACATGCCGCGGATCGAGGTCTTCTTCGTCGACTTGAAGGTATCCTGCCCCTTTGCGGTGGCCTCGATGCCGCGAATGATCAGGTAGGCGGCGTGCGAGTGGCCGAGGATCGGATTGAGCGCCAGGGTGCCCGCGATGCGCCCCATCACCCAGCCGACCGCCGCGTCGCCGAAATTCTCATCGGCGACGAAGGGATTGACCTCCAGGAAGTTCGACGCCGGGGCCTCCAGGCGCTCGCTCGCGAAGGGGCGGAAGTCGTAGTGCTCGTTGAACCCGCCGAGCGACACCATGGCGTCGACCGACCCGGCGTAGAGCGAGAACAGGATGAAGGGCTGCGGCTCTTTCCAGGCTCCGTCGCCGCCATTCAGCACCTGCCACGGCTTGCCGTTGGGGCTGACATACTTTCCGTTCAGCTCCTCCTCGAGGTAGCGCGGTGCCGGGGGCGCCTGGTTCTGCGCCAGCTGAGAGGCGACAGAGCCACCGATCAGGATGACGGTGTAGCGCTCGGGGTTCTTCAGGACCGGGTAGTCCGGGCCGAACAGCCCGACATTGTTGACCCACGGCAGGCCGCACGGCGGGTTGGCGTGGTGAACGAAGGCGACATACGGATGTGGATAGAGCGTGTCGACATAGCGACAGGCCGTGCCCTTGGTCGCGTCGCGCACATAGGTGTTCTGGGTGCGCTGGAACAGCTGGGCAGCCGCCGTGTAGCGACCCTCCTCGACGTAGAGGAGCGCAATGGCCGCGACCTCGACCATCGCCAGCGCCAGCACGACGCCGACCAGGATAGTGATCCACCCGAAAATGCGCTGTTTCATTGCAGCCCGACCAGCGACGCGACGACCGTGTCTGCGCCCCGTTCGACGCGCCGATCCTTGAACAAATCCGCCATTCGCCGTCCTTCGAACGCCCGACCCCGCATGCGAGGTCGGGCGGACTATAGCGGCGAAGCAGTCTCCGACAAGGCGGTGAGACGGCTATTTCACGGCCGCCGCGGCCGCACCGGCCATGGCAACCTCGGCATCCTGGGCACTCGTTACGCCCGACACGCCGATCGCGCCCACGATCTTGCCGTCGACGACGATCGGCACGCCGCCTTCAAGTGGCAGGACGCCTGGCACGGCAAGCAGACGCAGATTGCCGCCACCCTGGGCAATACCCGATCACGGCGCAGGACGGGGGAAGTCACTTTCGCGTCATTCGCCGCCCGTCAATGCGTGAGATTCATCTCGGTCAAGGGCACGACGCGGATGCCGGCGGCCTCCAGCCCGTCGCGCACAGCCTTGGAGACGCCGACCGCGGTAGGACCGTCGCCGTGCACGCAGATCGAATCGACCTGGCAGGGAATGCGCTTGCCCGACGTCGAGTAGATCGCCTGCTCGTCAACCATGCGCCGGACATGGGCGACCGCCTGCGCGGCGTCCTTGATCATCGAGTTGGGCTCCTTGCGCGGCGTCAGGAATCCCGCATCGGTGTAGGTGCGGTCGGCGAACACCTCCTCGGCCACGCGCAGGCCCGCCTTGCGTGCCGACTTGCCCTGCTCCGTGTTGGCCTGGGCGAGGAAGATCAGGTCGCGGTCGAACGCCTTGGTGGCGCGGCAGATCGCGTCGGACATCTCGGCGCTCTCGGCCGACATGTTTCCCATCATGCCGTGCGGCTTGATGTGGGTGACCTTGGCGCCGAACAGCGCGGCGATCCCCTGCAGAGCGCCCAGCTGATAGGCGATGTTGGCCTCCAGCTCCTTGGGCGTGAGGTTGATCGCGCGGCGGCCGAAGCCCTGCAGGTCGGCGAAGCCGGGATGGGCGCCGATGCTGACGCCGTTCTTCTGGCAAAGCGCCACCGTATCGACCATCACGGTCGGATCGCTGGCATGGAAGCCGCAGGCGACGTTGGCCGAGCGCACGATCTTCAGCACCTCGGCGTCGTTGCCCATCACCCACGGGCCGAAGCTCTCGCCCAGATCCGAGTTGATGTTGACCATGCCGGCGTTCGATGCGGCCATTGGAGACTCCCTTGGATGAAGTGGCTATCCTAGCAGATGTGAGCGTCCGGTACCTGTCCTGTGGGGATACTGCCTTCACCGTCGAGTTCGGCAACGAGATATCCCCCGAAATCAACGGTCGTGTGATGGCCCTGCACCGCGCGCTCGGCAGCGCCGTGCACGCGGGCTCGCTCGGCGGCGTGATCGAGACCGTGCCGACCATGCGCTCCCTGATGGTGAGCTACGATCCCCTGAAGACGTCGCGAGCCGAGCTCGAGCCGCAAATTCATGCCCTGGTCGAAGGTGGCCTGGCGAGCGGCATGGCGGAACGACACGTGGCGCTGCCGTGCTGCTACGACGACCCCGAGTTCGCGCCCGATCTCGCCGATGTCGCTCAAAGGACCGGCAAGACGCCCGAGCAGGTGATCGCGGCCCATCTCGCCTCGCCGTTCAAGGTCTACGTGCTGGGCTTCATGCCGGGTCTCGCCTACATCGCCGGCCTCGAGCCCTCGCTCTACCTGCCGCGGCGTGCCGACCCGCGGGTGCGGGTGCCCCGCTCGTCGGTGGCGATCGCCATGGACATGACGACGATCTATCCTTTCGAGAGCCCTGGCGGGTGGCACCTGATCGGTCGTACCCCGCTCTGGATGTTCGACAAGCGGCGCGACCAGCCGGTCTTCCTGGCGCCCGGAGACTCTCTCGTTTTCCAGCGCATCGATCGCACAACATTCGACGGCATCGCCCGCCGGGTCGAGGCTGGCACGTTCGACTGGTCGAGCCTGATCCGCACGCCTGAGGACGACGCATGAGCGCGGCGCTGAAGGTCGTCCGCTCGGGCCTGTTCGACACGCTGCAGGACCTCGGCCGCTTCGGCTACATGGCGCTCGGCATGCCGACCGCGGGCGCGATGGATCGCATCGCGCTGTGCCTCGCCAATGCCCTGTGCGGCAACGCTGCCAACACGGCCGGCCTCGAGATCGGCGTCATGGGACCCGAGCTGCTGGTCGAGGCCGACAGCGTTCGCATCGCACTCGTCGGACCGCTCTCCGCTTCGCTGAGCGAGGCCGAAGCTGCACCGCCCAAGCCGATCGAGGCCAACCGCTCGCATCTCCTGAAGCGTGGCCAGCTCCTCAGGGTGGGCATGGTGGAAGGCTCGAGCACGGCCTATCTCGCCGTCGCCGGCGGCTTCGCCCTGCCCGCCTTCATGGGCAGCCTGGCGACCTATGCCCGCGCTGGCGTCGGCGGCCTCGACGGCCGCAAGCTCGCCGAAGGCGACCTTTTGCCTCTGGCCCAGCCGCAGGCGCCGCCGGGCGAGGAAAAGAAGCTCGAGCAGCCCTTCGACTATGGCGAGGGCGCTATCCGTATCGTCTGGGGCCCGCAGGACGACTATTTCAGCGCGGCCGGGCGACAGACATTCATCGAATCCGACTATCGCGTCTCCAAGGAAGCCGATCGCATGGGCATCCGCTTCGAGGGGCCGACCATCGAGCATGAAAAAGGCGCCGACATCATCTCCGACGGCATCGGACCCGGCGCCATCCAGGTGCCGGGCGCCGGGCTCCCCATCGTGCTGCTGGCCGACCGCCAGACCGTCGGCGGCTATCCCAAGATCGCAACCGTCGCATCCGCCGACCTGCCGCGACTCGGCAGATTGCTGCCCGGCCATGTCGTGCGCTTCCAGCCCGTGTCGGTCGCGGAGGCCGAGACGCTGCGGCGCGACCAGGAGGCGCGGATCGAGCGAGCGATCAGCCGTTTCCAGGTCGCCCGTCCACCGGGCGGCATCGATCTCGGCCGGCTCTACGAGGAGAACCTGATCGACGGCGTCGTGTTCCACGCGCCGTCGGCGCCCTGAGGTCGACATGGTCTTCCGGACCGCGAGCGTCCTCGCTCGCTCAATTTCAAATGAGCGAGCGAGGACGCTCGCGGCCCGGAAGACCGTGACGGCCATTTCGTCCTTCGACCCCGCGCGCCGGACCGAGCCGCTTTCACGGTAGCCGCTGCCGGCCGGCGTTGCTACGACGCTTCGTCGAGATCACAGCGGGATCGGGGAAGGTTGCGATGAGCTGGCAGCCGGAGATGGACGAGCTGCGGCGGCGGCAGGAGCTGACGCAGCGCATGGGCGGAGCGGACAAGGTCAAACGGCAGCACGATGGCGGCCGCCTGACGGTACGCGAGCGCATCGACCGGCTGGTCGATGCCGGCTCGTTTCGCGAGATCGGCAGCATCGCCGGCAAGGCGGAGTATGACGGGCGCAACGACCTGGTCGACCTCATGCCGGCCAATGCCGTCATGGGACGCGCCCGCATCGACGGCCGGCCAGTCGCGGTCACGGGCGACGACTTCACCGTGCGCGGCGGCTCGGCCGATGCCACGATCAAGGAAAAGGACATCTTCATCGAGCGCTTCGCCAACCAGTATCGCGTGCCCCTGATCCGCATGATCGAAGGGTCGGGCGGCGGCGGATCGGTCAAGACGATCGAGACCACCGGCCGCGCCAACGTGCCGGGCGTGCGCGGCTGGGAATGGGTAGTGCAGAACATGGCCGCCGTGCCGACCGTCGGGCTGGGTCTCGGTTCGGTCGCGGGCCTCGGCGCCGCGCGGCTTGCCGCGACGCACTACTCGGTAATGGTGAAGGAGATCTCGGCGATGTTCGTCGCCGGCCCGCCGGTAGTGAACCGTCTGAGCCCGCGGCAGTTCGACAAGCAGGAGCTCGGCGGCTGGGAGATCCAGCTGCGCGCCGGGGCCATCGACGAAGCGGTGGACAGCGAGGACGAAGCGTTTGCTCATGCCCGCCGTTTCCTCTCCTACCTGCCGTCCTCGATCGACAGCGCGGCTGAGCGCGGGCCCCAAACCGACGCTCCCGATCGACGAGAGGAGTCGCTGTTCGACGCCATCCCGCGCGACATCCGCAAGGTCTATCGCATCCGCCCGATCATCGAGAAGATCGTCGACCAGGGCAGCTTCTTCGAGATGGGCAGGCTCTACGGCCGCTCCGTCGTCACCGGGTTTGCCCGCGTCGACGGCTGGCCGCTGGCCGTCATGGCGAGCGACCCGATGTTCTATGGCGGCGGCTGGACGTCGGACGCCTGCCAGAAGGTGGCGCGTTTCGTGGACATGGCCGAGACCTTCCATCTCCCCGTCGTCTATTTTTGCGACTGCCCCGGCTTCCTGATCGGGCTCGAGGCGGAGAAGAGCGGCGTCATCCGCCAGGGCGTGCGCGCCATGTCGGCGATGTTCCAGACTACCGTGCCGTGGTGCAGCTTCATCATCCGAAACGCCTTCGGCGTGGCCGGCGCGGCGCATCAGAACGGCGCGCGGCTCAACTGGCGCTATGCTTGGCCGTCCGGCCGCTGGGGCTCCCTGCCGCTCGAGGGCGGTATCGAGGCGGCCTACCGGGCCGACATCGAGGGCGCGCCCGATCCCAAGGCCAAGATGGCGGAGATCGAGGAGCGACTGAACAAGCTGCGCTCGCCGTTCCGCAGCGCCGAGACGTTCTGGATCGAGGAGATCATCGATCCGCGCGACACGCGCAAAATTCTCTGCGAGTTCGTCGAGCTGGCCGCCCCGGTGCGCGGCACCGGGCCGCGACTGCACGGCATGCGGCCATAGGTCAGCGGCCCCAACGGTAGCCAGCCAGCCTCGGCAGGGTCCCGCAGGAAGGATCGAACGGCGGGTTGGAGAGATAGTCCTTGTCGGCGATAACGTAGGCACGGCCGGGCGCCCGGCTGACGATGGCGCTCAGCGCCGGCAACGACCAATCCTGGGCAAACAGCTTGTCGGGCCATTCGGCGAGCGGCAGCGAGCGTGTCGGGATGATCCCTTCGCCGTGATTGACGAGCGCGGCGACGCGATCGAGGTACCCGGTCCACAGCCGGGTCAACGCCACATCGGGGATCGTTGCGGCGACGAACAAGGCAAAGGTCGATGCGACCAGCCGGCGTGCGACCGCTGGCTCGCGCAGCACGGCGAGGACGTGCGGCGCCTCGTTGCGCCACGCGACATGCACCCACAGGCAGACGAGCAGCCCGGCCAGAAGCAATCCGGCCGCCTGGCGCGCCAGATAGTGCGACGGCGGGTAGAGAATCGAGTAGTCCGACACCAGCCTGTACCACGGCGTCAGCAGCAGTGCCGCGCTGGTGATCGCGATGACCACGATCGGCCATCGGCCGCGCAGGAGCCCCGGCCGCACGAGCGCGAGCAGGGCACAGAACAGGAGCCCGGCAAGCGGAACCGAGAACTGCAGATTCTGCCAGAACTCGAAGCTCATGCTCCGCACCTTCTCGAAATGCGGATGGCTCCAGTAATCGATGATCGTCACGCCAGAAACGATCGCCGCGCCAGCGAAGGCCAGTGCCGCCACGGCGAGCAGCAGGCGCTTGCCAGGATCGCGCTCCCTGCGCATCGACCACAGGATGCAGGCGGCCAGCAAGGGACCGAGATAGACCAGAGCCTCGTAGGAGCGCAGGCAGAGCAGCCCCGAGAGGCACAGGAGCACGGCGTCGCCGCGCCGCCATCCGGTGAGCGCGATCGTCATGGCCGTGGTCACTGCCGCGAAGGCCGCATTGTATTCGCCGACAATGAAGAAGGACGTCGGCAGATACACCGTGGCCACGATCACGATGACGATGGCCAGCATTACCGGGTCATGGCGCGCCCGCGCCAAGGCCAGGTGATAGAGGCCGACCGGCATGGCGAACAGGCCGATCGAATAGACGATCGACAGGAGATGCAGGTCGCGCAGGCCGAGCCATGCCGCGGCGATCACTGGCGCTTGAGTCACCCAATCGACGTGCGCCCGCGCGGTGTAGAAGTCGTGGAACCCCCCGAGGTCGATGATGTTGACCAGGAATGAGGCACCGTCCCAGAACAGGCCGCGACAACTGATTGCGCCGTAGACGGCAAGCGCCCACAGCAGCAGGACGACGCCTCGATAGGCAGCCGCCGTCACGTCAGTCGCGCCAGACGAAGTCGCCGAGAGGATACGGCTCGTCCGGCGGGAACGGCTGCCAGGCGTTGAAATCCTTGGGCGGCGCAATGATCCCATCGCCCCGCCTGGCGCGCAGCGCGAGGCTTTGGCTGGGCAGGATCCAGGCTTCCACCAGGAGATCGTACGGGTGCCTGGCGAGCGGCGACGTCTCGAAGGCGATAACTCCCTCCTTGCCGCGAACGGTCGCGCGCATGACATCGAGATAGGAGATCCAGTTCCGCGTCAGGTAGATGTCCGACGGCAGGATCGCAGCCAGCATCAGGACGGCAAATCCCAGGAAGCGGCGAGCTGCCCCAGGATTGCCCAGGACAAGGAAGGCCGGCACCTTCTCCCGAACCTGCGAGCCGTGGATCCAGACGAAGACGACGATGGCGGCGACAACCAGACCCGCCGCCGTACGCGCCACATACTGCGACTTGGCGAGCGGCCGCACCAGCGTGTCGCTCAATGCCAGCAGCGGGGACAGGGCCAGAAAGACGAGAGCGATGATCGCCCAGCGATAAGGTCTCGGCGTCAACAGGTCGCGCGGCCGGACCAGGGCCCAAACGACCACCACGAGCGCGGCGAGCAGGGCCAGGTCGAACTGCAGGTTCTGCCAGAAGTTCGCCGCCGTCTGCAGGGTCTCGGCGAGATGCTCCTCCGAGTAGGGCCGTCGCAACGACCCGATAGCGACAACCATCCCGGCCATGAACCCTGCTGCCGACAGGAGGTGGAGGCCGGTCGCCAGCCACGGGCGCGACGGGGCGCGCCAAATCGCCCACGCGATCATCGCAGCCAGCAGCGGGCCGAGGTAGAGCATTGCCTCGTAGGTTCGTACGGCCAACAGGCCGATCACCGCCAGGAACAGGCCGTCCACCACGGTGAGCCGCCGGGCGGTCACCAGCCGGACCGCGGCGAGGACGGCGATCGCGTATGCCGTGTTGTACTCGCCGACGATGAAGAAGGACGTTGTCATGAACACGACCGCGATGGCAGCGATCACCGCGGCGAGCAGCACCGCGTCGTCCTTCACGCGGATCAGGGCGAGGTGATAGAGCGCCGTCGGGAGAGCGAACAGTCCGAGCGACAGGAGCCGGGCGAGCAGATGGAGATCGGTGACGCCGAGGAACAGCCCGGTAATGATCGGGACCTGCGTGACCACCATGGCGTAGAGCCGCGGGCCGTAGAAGTCGAAGAACCATTCACGGCGCGCGATCTGGACCAGGAAAGCCGATCCGTCGACGAAGAGGCCGCGGCATTCCCAGCTATGCCAGAGCGCCAGCCCCCAAATCAGGCAGACCGTGGTGCGGTAGACAATCTTCGTGCTTGGCATGCGCGGGCTGGGACTGTCGCGCTGTACAGGAGGCCCGCAGCCGACGCAAGAAGGCAAGTCGGCGCGACGGGCGCGGCGGGCGGCTTGCCGGGGCGCAGGAGCACTGTTAGCAAGGCCGCCCGCAAACGAAGGCGACCGAGGGCTGGGCTGGGCGATGTTGAGCTGGGAGAAGATCGACGCCATCCCGGGCTGGTTCATGTTCCAGTCCTACTGCGTGTGGCGCGTGCTGCTCGACCAGCAGGCAAAGATCACGGGCGACCTGCTCGAGATCGGCGTATGGCGCGGCCGGTCGGCGTCGGTGCTGGCCTCCTACCGCAAGGGCGCCGAGAAGCTCTATCTCTGCGACCTGCGGCTGGACGAGCAAGCGGTTCATCGCGCCATCCGCTCCGTGGGCGTCGAGCCGGGGAACATCGTCCCGCTGTCGGGCCCGTCGGCCGACCTTCCGGCCAAGCTCGACCTGCAGGCGATGCACCAGACCGTGCGGTGGTTTCACATCGACGGCGAGCACACCGGCACGGCGGTCTACCGCGAGCTGGAATTCGCCAATCGCATCGTCAATGCCGAAGGCATCGTCGTGATCGACGATTTCTTCTCGCCGCGCTATCCCGCCAACACGACGGAGGCGCTGCGCTATCTGGAGAAGAACCCCTTCCATTTCCGGCTGCTCGCGGTCGGCTTCAACAAGGGCTACCTGTGCCGTCCCGAAGCGCTCCCGCGCTACATGGATTTCATGGCGGCAGGCATGAGCCGCAGCCTCGCCGGCTACGGCGCGCGCACGACCATCTTCAAGACCACCGGCCCGTGGGACACCGACGCGGTCGGCATCACCGACTATGTCGACGACGCCGGCCCGATCGCCGGGCCGGACAACGAGCCGCAGCGCTGGCAGATGATCCGCAGCCGGCACGTGTGGGGGCCGCTGCGCCACCTGCAGAACGGCTGGCGCATGCTGCGCGGGCGGTGAGGTCCTAGTAAGAAACTGGCGGCTTGCTGCCAGTTTCTTGACACGGCAGGTCGGCCCTCGGGCCGGTGGGGAACTCCTATGAAGATCGGGGTGCGCGCTGGCGTGCTGGGGGTATTCCCAGCGAAGCCGCTAAGAAGTGGACATCCTTCGAATCTCCCCCATAGTCGGGGAGCGATTCGCAATACATCCACTCCGTAGCGGCTCTCGCCGGGGAGGAAAATCACCCCGGCCGGGCGATCTTCATCTGATCTTCGAGGTCGTCGGCAATGAAATTGCGCACGACCTCGTCCAGATCCTTGTCGATCTCGAAGCCCAGCGCCCGGGCGCGCGTCGAATCGATTCCCTGGGGCCAGCCGTCGCAGATCTTCTGGATCGCCGGATCGTGCTGCCACGTCACCTTGCCGACGCGGCGGTTGCCGGCATGGCGGGCGACGGCCTGCTCGAGCTCCCTGGCGGTGACGTTGATGCCGTTCAGCAACAGCGTCCTGCCGGGACCGAAGGCGTCGACCGGCAGGTCGTGCAGGCGCAGGAAGGCTTCGACCGTCTTGCGCGGGCTCAGCACCACCATCACGGTCTCGGGCGTCACCGGGCAGACGACGTCGACACCGGTCAGCGGCTCGCGCACCACCGAGCTTGCCCACGTCGAGGCGGCCTTGTTCGGGAGGCCGGTGCGCACGCAGATCGTGGGCAGCCTCACCGCCGTGCCACGCAAATAGCCCTTGCGGGTATAGTCGCGGACCAGGAACTCGCCGATCGATTTCTGCGCGCCATAGGAGGTCTGCGGCGTCAGCGGCGTGTCGTCGGTGACCGCGGGCGGCAGATCGCCGCCGAAGGCGGCCAGCGAACTGGTGAAGACGACCCGCGGATTGGTGCCGAGCGCGCGGCACGCCTCCAGCACGTTGCGGGTGCCGTCGAGGTTCACCTTGTAGCCGAGATCGAAGTCGGCCTCGGCGCCGGCGCTGACCACGGCGGCGAAATGGAACACCGTGTCGGCACCCTGCACGATGCTTTGCACCGTGGCGAAATTGGCGATGTCACCGGCCAGCGCCTTGACCCGCGGGTCGTCGAGCCCAGGCCCCTTCGCCTCGCCGACGTCGAACAGCATCAGCTCGCTCACCGGGCGAGCCTGACCGTCGGCATCGGCGAGCGCGCCCTGCTGCAGGATCCGGCGCGCCAGCTTCTTGCCCAGGAAACCCGCCCCGCCGGTTATCACCACCCTCATGTCGTCTCCATCCCGATTCGTGGCCCGTGTCGGTGGAAAGTGTGCACAGATCGGCAGCGCCAGTCTATGTTTGGCCAGTGAAGGTCATCAGCTGGAATTTGTTGCGTATCACCGGAGCTGCAGTCGAGGACGTCGCGGCGCTGATCGGGCGCGAAAAGCCGGACGTCATGCTGATGCAGGAGGCGACCCAGCATATCGAGGCCCTGCCCCACATGGTGGGCGGCCATTTCCATCGCCTGTCGTGGCTCGGCCGCATCCATGGCTTGGCGGTGTGGAGCCCGCATCGCTTCGCCGCACCGCGAGCGCTCTCGCTTCCCGCCTCGCGCCTGCCCGGGCGGCTGCCGCGGCGGCGGGCTCAGCTGGTGCAGATCGGCGACGTCCAGTTTGCCAATGTCCATCTTTCGCACGGCCAGCTCCTGAACCGGCGGCAGCTCGAGCGCTGCGCGGCCGCGCTGCGCGGCCGGCCCTCGGCCATCATCGGCGACTACAACATGGTGGGCCCTGTCGAGTTGCCCGACTTCAGGGATGTCGGGCCACTCGAGCCGACCCACTTCGCCAGCAACGTCGTCCCGTTCCGGCTCGATCGTTGCCTGGTGCACTATCTCGAGTGCCGGTCCTCGTCGGCGCTCGCCTTCGGCCCGTCGGATCATCGTCCTATCCGCCTCGAGCTGGCGATCGGCGACCACTGGAAGATCGACCCGACCGGCCTGCGCGCCCGGCCCGAGCACCGGCCGCAACGTCGCGACCGCTTGCGCCGGCTCTACAGGTAGGGCTGCAGCAGGCGGGCCGCGCCGTTGCGCAGGCGCAGGGGCAGCGGCTCGTTGTCGAGATCGGCGAGCCGCAGATGCTGAGTCGCGGCCGTCGCCGCGACGATCTGCTGGGCGAAGGCCGGATCGTGCAGCTCGACATTGAGCTCGAAGTTGAGCCGGAAGCTGCGCGTGTCCCAGTTGGCGCTGCCGATCAGCGACCACCGATCGTCGATCACCATCAGCTTGGAATGATCGAAGGGCGCGGGCCTGAGCCAGACGTTGCAGCCCGAAACGATCAGGGACCGAAGCGGCACGCGCCGCGCCCAGTCGAGGATGGCATAGTTGGAGTGCTCGGGCAGCACGATGTCGACCTTGACGCCGCGCAGCGCCGCAAGGCCCAGCGCCATGGTCAGCGGGTCGGGCGGCAGGAAGTACGGCGTCACCACGCGGATCGACCTCTGTGCACAGGAAATCGCATGCAGGGCGACGAACTCGATCTGCTCCATGTCCTCGTCCGGTCCCGAGGTGACGACGCGCGCCTTGACCGGCCCAACCTTTTCTAGAGGCGGGAACCAGCGATCGGTCAGGAGCCGCTCGCCGGTCGTGTAAAACCAGTCGTCGGCGAAGGCGTCGGTGAGTTGCTCGACGATCGGGCCTTCGAGCTGGAAGTGCGTGTCCAGCACGATCGCAGGCGGATTGTCGGCCCGGATGTTCTCGGCTCCGATGTTGAGCCCTCCGGTGAAGGCGAGCCGGCCGTCGACCACCAGCACCTTGCGATGGTTGCGCAAGTTCACGAACGGCATCCGCCAAGGCAGGTACGAGTGGAGGAACCGTGCGACAGGGACGCCCGCCTTCGCCAGCACCTGGAAGGTACCCGACCAGAAATAGCCGCCGCCGACGCCGTCGATCAGGACGCGCACGTCGACGCCGCGCTGCCGGGCGGCGATCAGGGCCTCGTGGAAGGCCCGGCCCGCCTTGTCGTCCCGGAAAATGTAGCTTACCAGGCCGACGCTGTGCCGGGCGCCCTCGATGGCGGCCAGCATGCGCGGATAAGCCTGATCGCCGTTGTGCAGCATCTCGATCCGGTTGCCGTCCTGGCACGGCAACCCGGTCAGGCGACCGACGGCGAACTCGAGCGGTGAGTACGGATCGGTGGCGGCCGACGCGGCGATCACCTGGGTAGTCGCTTCGTCGCTGGCGACCAGGCGCTCGCGTCGCAGGCGTTGGGCGCGCCGCTTGACGCGGTTGATGCCCATCGTGGCGTAGAGCATGCCGCCCAAGAAAGGCGACAGCCAGGCGATGCCGATCCAGGCCACCGCGGAACCCACATCGCGCTTGTAGAGCAGCACATGGAAGGTGACGGCGAGTGCGATGGCGATATGCGCCAGTGCCGCCAGCTCCCCGAGGAAGACGGCGAGATTGGAGTCCGATCCAGTCACGCGCCCTCCCTAATGAGAACGAAGGATGGCAACCAGCAAAAAGGCCCCTCGCTGCGCTGGGGATGACAAAGGAGGTGTCATCCCCTTGGCGCAGCGAGGGACCTTGTCTTTAACTTTCAGCCGCGCGTCAGGCGACGGCTTTGATGGTCCTGGCCGTGATGTCGATGATCTCGTCGATCTGGGCCTTCTCGATGACCAGCGGGGGCGACATGGCGATGGCATCGCCCGACTGGCGCACCATCAGACCGAGCTCGAATGCCTTGACGAAGGCCTCGTAGCCGCGTGTGCCGACCGCGCCCTTGGGAGCGAGATCGATGCCGGCGGCCAGGCCGAGATTGCGGATGTCGACGACGTTGGGCAGGCCCTTCAGCGAGTGCACGCCGTCCTCCCAGTAGGGCGACAGCTCCGCCGAGCGCTGGAACAGCGCTTCGTCGCGGTAGATGTCGAGCACTGCCGAGGCGGCGGCACAGGCCAGCGGATGGGCCGAGTAGGTGTAGCCATGGAACAGGTCGATGGCGTTCTCCGACCCGCTCATCAGTCCGTCGAACACATGCTTGCGCACGAACACGCCGCCCATCGGCACGGTGGCGTTGCTGATGCCCTTGGCGACGGTCATCAGGTCGGGCAGCACGCCGAACCTTTCGGCGGCGAAGCCGGTGCCCAGCCGGCCGAAGCCGGTGATGACCTCGTCGAAGATCAGCAAGATGCCGTGCTTGTCGCAGATCTCGCGCAGGCGCTTCAGGTAGCCCTTGGGCGGCGGCAGGTAGCCGGTCGAGCCGGCACAAGGCTCCACGATGACCGCGGCGATGTTCGACGCGTCATGCAGGCCAACGATGCGCTCCAGCTCGTCGGCGAGGGCGATGCCGCCATGCTCCGGCTCGCCCCTGGAAAAGGCGTTCTCCGGCAGGTGGGTGTGCGGCAGGTGATCGACGCCGGGCAGCATGGCGCCGAACCATTTGCGGTTGTTGACCATGCCGCCGACCGAGATGCCGCCGAAGCCGACGCCATGATAGCCGCGCTCGCGGCCGACGAAGCGGGTCCGCGTGCCCTGGCCGCGGGCACGCTGGTAGGCGAGCGCGATCTTGAGGGCGGAGTCGACGGCCTCGGAGCCGGAGTTGCAGTAGAAGGCGTGATTGAGGTCGCCGGGCAGCAGGGCGGCGTGGCGGGCGGCAAGCTCGAACGCCTTGGGATGGCCCATCTGGAACGACGGCGCGTAATCCATCTCCTCGAGCTGGGCAGCGATCGCCGCCTTGATCTCCTCGCGGCCGTGGCCGGCGTTGACGCACCACAGGCCGGCCGTGCCGTCGATGATGCGGCGTCCCTCGGGTGTCCAGTAGTGCACGCCCTTGGCCTTGGCCAGGAGCCTCGGGTTCTTCTTGAACTGCCGATTCGCGGTGAACGGCATCAGGAAGGCGTCGAGATTGTTGGCGGATGGAATGGCGGAAGTCGACATGGCGGACCTATGTGCTTGGGCGTAAGCGGCGACCTAGACTAGCAGCACCGGCCGTGCACGGCCACGCGACCACTTCATCCTGCATTGAGGAATATTCATCTCTTCACGTCGATCACCATGCGGCCGCGGATCTCGCCCTTGAGAATTCTGGGAGCGAGCGCCATCAGGTCGGACAATCCGGCCTCGCTCACCGTGGCGTCGAGCCTGTCGAGCGGCAGGTCGGTGGCGAGCCGACGCCAGGCCTCCTCGCGAGGCGCCTTGGGCAGCATCACCGAATCGATGCCGTACATCGTCACGCCGCGCAGGATAAAAGGCAGGATCGAGCCGGGGAACGCAGCCCCGCCAGCCAGGCCACAGACGGCGGCGGCACCGCCGTATCTCAGCTGGGCGAGCGCCTTGGCGAGCATGACGCCGGAGACCGTGTCGACGACGCCCGCGAACCTTTCAGAGAGAAGGGGGCGGTCGGGAGCTTCGGCAAGCTCCTTGCGCGGCATGACGATGGCGGCGCCGAGCGACTTGAGATAGTCGCCTTCCTCCGGCCGGCCGGTGGCGGCGACGACCGTGTAGCCGAGCTTGGCAAGGATCGCGACCGCGACGGAACCCACTCCTCCCGCCGCCCCGGTCACCAGGACCTCGCCAGTCGCGGGGAGCACGCCGTGCTTCTCCAATGCAAGCACGCACAGCATCGAGGTGTAGCCGGCCGTCCCGATGGCCATGGCCCGGCGGGTCGAGATCGATGGCGGCAACTTGACCAGCCAGTCACCCTTGACGCGCGCCTTGGTGGCATAACCGCCCCAACGCAACTCGCCGACGCGCCAGCCGTTCAGCACCACCCGGTCACCGGGGCGGAAGGCGGAGCTGTCCGACGACTCGACGACGCCGGCCAAGTCGATGCCGCCGACATGGGGCCACGTCCGCACCAGCCCGCCGCCCGTGGTCAGCACCAATCCGTCCTTGTAGTTCAAGGTCGAATAGTCGACCCCGACCGTAACGTCGCCGGCCGGCAACCGATCATCCTCCAGCGTCTCGATCGCGCCACTGACCTTGCGATCCGCCCCTTGATTGAGAACTAGTGCAGTCAGAGTCATTTCAAAATCCGTTCCCGAATTGTGATTCGAATCACATTTCTGCCATGTGAACGCAATCACACTCGATTGTCGCCTGATATGCGATAGTTTTCGCATGGGGAGACAAACAAGTCTCGCTACGTATTGTGTGTGATGTTCGACTCCAGCCCTACGCCAGTCCTGTCGACCGTTCCGCGCTCCGGGACTTGGTTCCTTCGCTATTCGATCTCCTTCCTCTGCCATCTCGACCGTGGCGGTCGAATAGAGGACCGGCTGACAGGTCGGGTCTTCGGTGCCGAGTCGGGTCCTCCGTTCGATTTCCGGCACTTCCGCGGCGGTCCGTTGTTCCGTATCCGCGGCACCCTGCCGGTGGATAACCTGTTCATCGGCCACACCGTGTGTCCCGGGTTCGGCGCGCTCGGTCGCAAACTCGAATGGTGGGCACAGGGCAAGTTCCACGTCCCGGGGTAC
>JALHMO010000104.1 GCA_022844015.1 Reyranella sp.
AACGTTGCTCCGCAGAACATCGCAGTTCCACCGCTACCCGGGCCACGGTACACCTCAAATAGTAGAGATAACCGTAGCATGATACTTAATATCGTATTATATTGCAATTAGACACTAGGGCTTGCCCGCGCTGACTGTGAAGAGAGTGGAGTGCCGGCATGTCTGGGGTGGACCGCCGGCATTTCCTTTTTCTGGGCCACCGCGCCGTTCTCTGACTTCACTCGCTCAGCTTCAATGCAGGGCCACTGTAGTTTCGACAAGCGAGCGACACGATAGCAGACACGAACGCCACACGAGGCAGAGGGCATTCCGGTATCAGGGGCGCGCCTATCGCGAACCTGCGGCATGACACGGCTCCCGTGCGGCGTCTAAGGTTGGGCCATGCAGTTCGGTTGGCTCACTCTTTCCATGTCGCCCTCGCCCGACGAGGACGGCCCACGCATCGACCAGATCATCCAGCAGGTCTGCGCCGCAGAACGACTGGGCTTTTCCGACGTCTGGCTGACCGAGCACTATTTCACCGGCGAGAGCGTCTACAACGATTCGCTGATGTTCGCGGCGGCGCTGGCGATGAAGACCGAGCGCATCCGCATCGGCTTCGCCGTCGTGCAGACGCCGTTCCATCATCCGGTTCGCCTCGCCGTCCAGCTGGCACTGCTCGACAATCTCAGCAAGGGCCGCATCGATGTCGGCATCGGCAAGGGCACGGTCTACAACGAGTATGAGTTCGTCGGTCACGGCCTGCGCAGCCACGACAGCCGCGAACGCATGGAAGAGACCGTCGACATTCTGGAGCGCGCCTGGCGCGAGGCGCCGCTGACCTACGAGGGCAAGTTCCACAAGGTCCACATTCCGGCGCTCCGGCCACGCCCGGTGCAGCAGCCCGGCCCGCCGTTGTGGCGCAGCGTCATCTCGCCCGGCTCCTTCGCCGAGTGCGGCCGGCTCGGCGTGCCCATCCTGACCGCGCGGTTGCCGGTCAATCGCATCAAGGAGCGCTGGGAAACCTATGCCCAGGGCATCGATGCCGGCGGCCACGGCGAGAAGACACGGGCGCGCCTGCTGGCGCAGAGCGCCCTGTGGCGCAATGTCTACGTCGCCGAGTCCAACGCCCAGGCCGAGGACGAGCTCGCCGCCCTGCTGGTCGAGACGCGCGCCCATATGATGCACGTCCGGGAGGCCTACAATCCGCACGATTTCCAGCCCGATCCGGCGACGCTGAACGCCTGGACCGATCCCAGGGTCGGCGACGATCAGGCAATCCCATATGTTCTCGGCACCGGCTGTCTCTACGGCACGCCGGCGCGCGTGCGCGATCAGGTGGCGGAGCTGCGCGATGTGGGCGTCCAGCACCTGCTCTGCCAGACCGGCTTCGGCGCCATGAGCCACGAGCAGAACATGGCTTCCCTCGGGCGCTTCGGCGCGCAGGTGATGCCCGCCTTCATGTAGCGGCGGCGGTCAGCAGTCGCCGACCCGCTTGCCGCTCATCACCGAGCTGCCCTTCAGAGTCGTGCCGGCCTGGTCCTTGATGAGGAGCTGACCCAGGCCCTCGTAGCTGTCGGGCTTGTAGCTGATCTCGGCCGACGCGGTGACGCTGGGCAGGGTTGCCGTCGCCGGGCACATGGTGGTCGCCTTGAAGATGCCCGTCTGCGCAGGCGCCGGACGGAACGTGCACTTGTGCGCCGCGAACACGTCGGGCGCCGGATAGAGCAGCCGCTCGAGCGTCGCCTCGCCGCCCTTGATGCAGACCTTGCGCGACGTCATCGGCATCGGCTGAACGCCTTCCATCGTCGTCTTGTCCGTTACCTCCCACAGGCCTGGCTGCAAAGCGGTTTGTGCGTGCCCTTCGATTGCACCCACCGACAAGGCGGCGACCGCCGCCGCGACGCAGACCATTTTCATGCGACCCCACTCCATGAGACGAGAGCATAGGGGGTTCGCCGCGTGCAGGCGAGCCTCCCCTCCCCGGACTCGTCGCCGGAGAGGTGCGCCGTTCACAGGCGGAGAGGTCATTGTTGGGAGCGCGCCACTCCTGTGGCGCTCATGGGATGTTTGATCGGCAAGAGGAGTGTCACTGGGATGGCGCGCTCCCAGCGTTGAGCATGACTAATGTCGCCGCAAGACGACGACATCTCCCCAGGGGGAGGAGCATGGAGGCGGGAAAACCGCGCCGCCCTGTCACCATAAGTTCACGACCACGCAGCCGACCGGTAACGCGACCTCCCGATGGTGCGCCGCACAAGCGCCCCATGGTTAATTCGACTGATCTCGACGCCGATAGCCGACGACGCCAGCGCTGGTTGTCGGTGCTGGCGAATTCTCCCTGGTCGCGCCTGGAAGCACTGTGGAGAGAGATCGAGAGGGAGCTGCCCGTGGCCAGATCGCTGCGCCGGCCTGAGATCGGACTGGTGATGGTGCAGGGACGAATATCCGGCACCGGCTCGGCCTTCTGCGCGGGCGAGATGACGGCGACCCGGGCGGCGGTGCGCCTCGACAGCGGCGAGGTCGGCATCGGATACGTCGGCGGCCGAAGCACTTGCCATGCCGAAATTGTCGCGACCATCGATGCCGTCGGCCAACGTGCCGAATGGCGCGACATTCTCGAGCGCCGGATCGTGGCGCCGCTCGCCGAGGAGGCCGAGGTGCGGCGCCGGCTCGCCGCGGCGCGCGCGAATGCCACCAAGGTGGAATTCTTCACTGTCGCCCGCGAGGCCGGCGCGTGAGCCCTTCCTCCGCGATCGCCGCAGGATTCGCCAGTCCCGTGCACGACGCCCAGCGACTGTTCCGCGCCGTGCTCGACGCGTTCTCGCATCCCGGCCGCATCGCGCCCATCGACGGCGCGCCGGCCGGTCCGGGCGGTATCAGCCCGGCAACGACCGCCTGCCTTCTGACCCTGGTCGATCACGACACGCCGCTGTGGCTTGCGCCCGAGCTCGACCGGCCAACCGTGCACGACTTCGTACGCTTTCATTGCGGCGCGCCGCTCGTCGCCGAACGGGCCGATGCAGCGTTCGCCGTGCTCGCCGCCGGCGGTGCCAATCCGTTCGACGGCTTTGCCGTCGGGAGCGACCCCTATCCGGATCGATCCGCCACCCTGCTGATCGAAGTGCCGACGCTCGACGCAGGGGCGGCGCGAACATGGCGCGGGCCAGGCATCGACGGGGCCAGGCGGGTCGCCATTGGCGGCGTCGACGCAGGATTCTGGCGTGCCTGGGCCGACAATCACGCGCTGTTTCCTTGCGGCGTCGACGTCGCGTTCGTTTGCGGCGCCCAATTGCTCGCCTTGCCGCGTAGCATCGCCACGGAGGACTGAGCATGTATGTCGCGGTCAAGGGCGGCGAGACGGCAATCGCCCATTCGCTCGACCTGCTGGCCGACAAGAGGCGCGGCGATCGTGCCCTGTCGGAGCTCACGCTGGAGCAGATCGACCAGCAACTCGGGCTCGCGGTCGATCGCGTGATGACCGAGGGCTCCTGCTACGACCGTTCGCTGGCGGCGCTCGCCATCAAGCAAGCGCGCGGCGACCTGATCGAGGCGATCTTCCTGCTGCGCGCCTACCGCACGACGCTGCCGCGTTTCGGCAACAGTCTGCCGATCGACACGGCGGCGATGATCGCCGAGCGTCGTATCTCCGCCACCTTCAAGGACGTGCCGGGCGGGCAGCTTCTCGGCCCGACCTACGACTACACCCATCGCCTGCTCGATTTCTCACTGGCAGCCGGCGGCGAGCGCCCGCTGGCGCGGACCGCGCCGGTCGATAGCGTGCCCGGCGTGCCGCGGGTCGGCGACATTCTCGAACGCGACGGCCTGCTCGAAGCGCCGCCGGACGCCTCCGACAGAGCCGAAGCCGGGAGGCCGGACGACCTGACGCGCGAGCCGCTCACCCTGCCGGCGTCGCGGCCATTGCGGCTGCAGAACCTGGCGCGCGGCGACGAAGGCTTCTTGCTGGCGCTGGGCTACTCGACGCAGCGCGGCTATGGCAACAACCATCCCTTCGTCGGCGAGATCCGCTACGGCCAGGTCGCCGTGACCTTCGTGCCCGAGGAGCTCGGCTTTCCCATAGAGATCGCCGGGATCGACGTTACCGAGTGCGACATGGTCAACCAGTTCGCCGGCTCGCTCGACAAGCCGCCGCAATTCACGCGTGGCTACGGGCTCGCCTTCGGTCATGCCGAACGCAAGGCGATCGCCATGGCACTGGTCGACCGCGCGCTGCGCGCCGGCGAGCTGTCGGAGAGCGCCAACTCGCCGGCGCAGGACGAGGAGTTCGTGCTGGCGCACTCCGACAATGTCGAGGCATCGGGCTTCGTGCAGCATCTCAAGCTGCCGCACTATGTCGACTTCCAGTCCGAGCTGGTAACGGTGCGGGCGCTGCGCGCCGAAGCCGAGAGGCGCCGAAGCGAAGACCCGGCGCTCGACCAGGCGGCAGAGTGAGCGACATGCCGGAAGCCGCCTACAACTACGCCTATCTCGACGAGCAGACCAAGCGGATGATCCGCCGCGCCATCCTGAAGGCGGTGGCGGTGCCCGGCTACCAGGTGCCGTTCGGCGGTCGCGAGATGCCGCTGCCCTACGGCTGGGGCACCGGCGGCATTCAGGTGACGGCGGCCGTCATCGGCCGCAACGATACGCTGAAGGTAATCGACCAGGGCGCCGACGACACGACCAATGCCGTGTCGATCCGCAGCTTCTTCGCCAAGGTCGCCGACGTCGCCACCACGACCAGCACCGAGGAGGCGACGATCATCCAGACGCGCCATCGGGTGCCGGAGACGCCGCTGCGCGACGGGCAGATCCTGGTCTTCCAGGTGCCAATTCCCGAGCCGCTGCGGATGCTCGAGCCGCGCGAGATCGAGACCCGCCTGCTGCACGCGCTCACCGAGTACGGCGTCATGCAGGTCAGCCTGTACGAAAACATCGCCCGGCATGGCCGTATCGCCAAGACCTACAACTACCCGGTGATGGTGAACGGGCGCTACATCATGAGCCCCTCGCCCATTCCCAAGTTCGACAACCCGAAGCTCGACCGCAGCCCCGCCCTGCAGCTCTACGGCGCCGGCCGAGAGAAGCGCATCTACGCCGTGCCGCCGTACACGCCGGTGAAGAGCCTCGACTTCGACGATCATCCCTTCGAGATCGAGCGCTGGGACGAGTGCTGCGCGCTCTGCGGCTCGCGCGAAAGCTTCCTCGACGAGATGATCGTCGACGATGCGGGCAAGCGGATGTACATCTGCTCCGACACCGACTGGTGCGGACGCCGGCAATGAGCGAGGCGCCGCTCCTTTCCGTCCAGGCCCTCACCAAGCGGTTCGGCGCCCGCGTCGCCTGCCGTGACGTCGCCTTCGAGCTGTGGCCGGGCGAGGTACTTGGCATCGTGGGCGAGTCGGGATCGGGCAAGACCACCCTGCTCAACTGCGTGGCCGGCCGGCATGCTCCCGAGGTCGGCGCAGTTACCTATGAGTCGGCAGCGTACGGCCTGGTCGACGTGCACCGGCTCAGCGAGGCGCGCCGGCGCCTGCTGGGGCGCACCGAATGGGGCTTCATCAACCAGGATGCCCGTGACGGCCTGCGCATGACGGTGAGCGCGGGGGCCAATATCGGCGAGCGCCTGATGGCGGTGGGTGCGCGCCACTACGGTGACATTCGCGGCACCGCGCAGGAATGGCTCCAGCGGGTCGAGATCGAGACCGATCGCCTGGACGATCGCCCGACGACCTGGTCCGGCGGCATGCGCCAGCGTCTGCAGATCGCCCGCAACCTGGTGAGCAAGCCGCGGCTGGTGCTGATGGACGAGCCGACCGGCGGCCTCGACGTCTCGGTCCAGGCCCGCATCCTCGACCTCCTGCGCGGCCTGGTCGACACGCTGCAGCTGTCGGCGGTGCTGGTGACGCACGATCTCGGCGTCGCCCGCCTGCTCACTCACCGGCTGATGGTGATGCAGGGCGGCCGCGTGGTCGAAGAAGGGCTGACCGACCAGGTGCTCGACGATCCGCAGCACGCCTACACCCAGATGCTCGTCGCCTCCGTCCTGCCGGTCTGACCCGAGGCAATTCCATGCTGCCTGCGTTACGCGTCTCCGGCCTCACCAAGTCCTTCGTCATCCACGCCCACGGCGATCTGGCGCTGCCGGTGCTGCGCGACGTGACGCTGGCGGTCTCGCCCGGCGAATGCCTCGCACTGGTCGGCCCGTCGGGCGCCGGCAAGAGCACGCTGCTGCGCTCGCTCTACGGCAACTACCGTCCCGATGCCGGCTCGATCCGCATCGGTCACGGCGATGGTTGGGTCGAGATGGTGCGGGCGGCACCGCGCACCGTCCTCGACGTGCGTCGCCGCACCCTGGGATTCGTCAGCCAGTTCCTGCGCGTCATTCCGCGCGTCGGCACGCTCGATGTCGTTGCCGAACCCGCGCTCCGGCACGGCATGGGCAGGGCGGAGGCGCGGCGGCGGGCCGAGAGCCTGCTCGCCCGCCTCAACGTTCCCGTCCGCCTGTGGTCGCTGCCGCCCGCGACCTTCTCCGGCGGCGAGCAGCAGAGGATCAACATCGCGCGCTCGCTGATCGTCGACTATCCCATCCTGCTGCTCGACGAGCCGACAGCCTCGCTCGATCCGGCCAATCGCGACGGCGTGGTCGAGCTGATCCGCCAGCGTCGCGACGACGGTACCGCCATCGTCGGCATCTTTCACGACCCCGCCGTGCGCGACCTGCTGGCCAACCGCGTCCTCAACGTGGCGCTTCCCGGAACCTCTGTCGGAGTCCTCGCATGAGCGCCGAAGCGATCCTGACCAACGCCCGGGTGGTCACCGCCGACGCCGAGTTCGATGGCACGGTCGTCCTGCGCGACGGCGCCATCGTCGAGATCGCGCAGGGCCGCTCGCAGCTCGGCGCGGCGCTCGACCTCGACGGCGACTATCTGGTGCCCGGCCTGGTCGAGCTGCACACCGACAGCATGGAGAAGCACTTCGCGCCGCGCCCGGGCGTCAAGTGGCCGGGCCTGTCGGCGATGATGGCGCACGACACGCAGATCGCCGCCGCCGGCATCACGACGGTATTCGATTCACTGTCGCTGGGCGACGTGCGCGGCGACACCGACCGGGTGCAGAATCGCGGACGCATGGTCGAGGCGATCTGCGTGGCGAGCGAGCGCGGCCTGACGCGCTGCGACCATCGCCTGCACCTGCGCTGCGAGGTGACGCCGGACGATGCAATCGAGGCGGTCGACCGCTGGATCGACCTGCCGCTGGTCGGTCTGATCTCGATCAACGACCACACGCCGGGCCAGCGCCAGTTCCTCGATCCGCGGAAGCTGAAGCAATACTACATGGGCAAGTTCGCCATGACGGAGCAGCAGTTCGAGGCCTTCCAGTCGCACTCGCTCGAGCTGCACAGCCGAAATGCCGTGAAGCACCGCCGCGCGATCGTGTCGCGCGCCCAGGCCCGCGCCCTGCCACTCGCCAGCCATGACGACGCCACGCGCGAGCATGTCGAGGAGGCCGTGCAGAACGGCATGACAATCGCCGAGTTCCCGACAACCTGGGAAGCCGCGCGCGCGTCGCGCGACGCCGGTCTCGCCGTGCTGGTCGGCGCGCCCAACCTCGTCCTCGGCGGCTCGCACTCGGGCAACATCGCCGCCATCGACCTGCTGCGCGAAGGCCACGCCGACATCCTGTCGTCCGACTACGTGCCGGCGAGCCTGCTCGAAGGTGTCTTCCGGCTGCCGCATCTGGATGCCGGCATCACCCTGCCGCAAGCCGTCCGTCTGGCGTCGCTCAATCCGGCACGTGCCGTCGGCCTCGCCGATCGCGGCGAGATCGCCGCCGGCCGACGCGCCGATCTGGTTCGCGTGCGCGCGCACGACGAGGCGCCGGTCGTGCGCGCCGTCTGGTGCGCCGGCGAGCGCGTGGTGTGACGTGCAGAGCATCCGCATAGGCCACTTATTCTCCGTCATCCCGAGCGAAGCCGCCCCGTGGGCGGCGCAGTCGAGGGACCTTTCTTGTCGAAGCAGCAACCTGAAAGGTCCCTCCACTACGCCTCGCTGCGCTCGGCTCCGGTCGGGATGACGGCATGACGCGGTCAAATGAAGATTCTCTGGCCTGACAGGCATGTCGTGACGTGACGGCCCCCCTCGTCTACGTCATGGGGCCGTCCGGCGCCGGCAAGGATTCGGTGCTCAATCGGGCGCGCGAGACGATGGCGGCCGACCTGCCGGTGGCGTTCGCTCATCGCTACATCACCCGTCCGGCCGACACCGGGGGCGAGAACCACGTGGCGCTGAGCCCGGCCGAGTTCGCGCGACGGCGCGCCTGCGGGCTGTTCGCGCTGCACTGGCAGGCCCACGGCAACGAGTACGGCATCGGCAGCGAGATCGAGGCCTGGCGACAGGCCGGCCTGATCGTGGTGGTGAGCGGCTCGCGCGAGCACTTCCTGACCAGCGGCGACTGCGCCGCCCACACCGTGCCAGTGCTCATCACCGCTCCGAAAGAACACCTGCACGCCCGGCTCGCCCAGCGTGGCCGCGAGACTGCCAGCGCCGTCGGCAAGCGGCTGGAGCGGGGCGCTGCCTACGATCTCGACGTTCCAGGCCTGACGGTCATCGTCAATGACGGCACCCTCGACGCCGCCGCCCATGCCTTCGTCAGGCTGCTCGCCACACTTCGTCCGCCCGCACGCGACGCCCGCCGCCAAGCCTGAAGCGCGCCAGCACCGTGAACGGCCGATTGGGCGCGGGCTGGCGGAAGACGCATAGATCCGACACCGCGAGCGGACGATCGAGGAAGCCGGCGAAGCGCTGGCGCAACAGCGCCGCGATCGTGCTGCGCTCGACCGGATCGGTCAGACGGCCGGTCAATGTCAGGTGGAAGCGCCACTCCTCCAGCACATAGGGATAACCCCAGCGCGCCAGCAGCTCGTCCTGGCGCGACGTCAGGCCGTTGGCGCGACGGCGTACCAGCTCGGCGTCATCGGCCGGTCGGCGGAACTCGTCGAACTCGACGACGCAGCGATCGGCGAGCTCGTGCAGCTCGGTGCAGCGCCTCGCCGGCAGCAGGGCGAGGAACCCGGCCAGGTCGCCGAGGACAACCGCGGGCACCGCGAAGGCGCGCTCCGCCCCGGCGAAGCGGCCTACAGCGTCGACGAACTCACGCTCGGACACTCCGTCGGCCAGGGCGATCGGCGCCTTCAGCGTGCCGTGGAAGCCATACAGCCGCGGCTCCGCGGTGATCTCGGCCAGTCGTTCCGAAGCGATGCCGGACACCAGCCGCATGGTCAATGCTTCGCCGGTCTCGGCATTGCGGCCAAGCCAATGATTGGCGGCTGATGCCAGCCCCTCGCCGGCGCGCGGTGCATAGTAGAGCGCATAGCGGGGAAGTGTCGTCGCGGGCTTGGCGATCTCGCTCAATCGACGTTCCTTCCGCGGCCGCCTATGACGGCAAAGCGAACCCTGCTGGAAAGCCAATCGATGGCGGCAACCGTCGCAAGGATCATCAGGATCAGGAAGGCCACCTTCTGCCACTCCGCCTGCCCAATCTCGTTGGCCAGATAGAGGCCTATGCCGCCCGCTCCGACAATGCCAATGATGGTGGCCGACCGGACGTTGCTTTCGAAATAGTAAAGCACCTGGCTGACCAGCACCGGCATCACCTGTGGCAACACGCCGAATCGGAAGCCATGCAACCCCGATCCGCCGGCCGACACCACGCCTTCGACGGGCTTGCGGTCGGCCGCCTCGATCGCCTCGGAGAACAACTTGCCGAAGGTGCCGAAGTCCGACGTCAGGATGGCGAGGATACCGGCAAACGGGCCGAGGCCAACGACGTTGATCCAGATCAGCGCCCAGATGAGCGTATCGATCCCGCGAATCGAGTCGAGGAACCGTCGGCTGGCGAAGTGGACGATGCGGTTGGCGATCACGTTCTTGGCCGCCAGCGCGCCCACCGGCAACGCCAGCATGGCCGCCACGAACGTGCCGAGAAAGGCGATTGCCAGGGTCTCGCCCAGCGCCGTCATGTAGTTCCAAAGTTGATTGCCAGGATCGGGAGGCACCATCAGGACGACGACGGTCCCGAGCCTGCCAGCCCCATCGACCAGCTTGTCGAGCGAGAAGCCGAACCGCCACAACGCGTAGACTGCCAAGGCCGTACCGACTGCCACCACTCCGACGGTTGGCAATCGGCGGGTCAGAGGCACCCTTAGGGTCTTGGAATACTCAAGCCTCAGGGCCGTCTGGTCGACGTCGGTGAGCAGTTGCGACGTGGTGGTACGCCGCATCGTCAGCCGCCGCTTTCCAGGCTGAGCAAGCGATGCCGCAGCAACTCTGTCAGCCAGTCGATCAGGAACACTGTTGCGATCACGATGAGAAGGATTGCGCTGACATCGGCATAGTAGAACTGCCGGATGGCGGAGATCAGCTCCTTGCCGATGCCGCCCGCTCCAACGAAGCCCAGAACCGTTGCACCTCGCACGTTGATCTCGAACCGCAGCAGCGAGTAGCTCACGAAATTCGACAGTACCTGCGGGACGACCCCGAAGCGGATCGTCTCGCCGTAGTTGGCGCCGCTGGCAACCATCCCTTCGACCGGATTCATATCGACATTCTCGACGACCTCGGCGAACTGCTTGCCGAGAGCACCGGCGGTATGGATGGCGATCGCGAGCACGCCGGGCAGCGGACCGAATCCAAATGCATAGACGAACATCAAGGCAAACACGATCTCCGGTACCGTTCGGCAGAACTCGAGAGCTCGTCGAGCCGCAAAGCGCACGCCCGCCGAGCGCGTCAGGTTGGCAGACGCCAGGAAACACAGCACGAACCCGGCCATCGCACCGGCGAGCGTGCCGACATAGGCGACGAGGAGGGTATCGAGCAGTAGCGCCAGCCAGCCGTCGAGGTTCCAGAACCACTCCGACAGGTCGGCGATGAACGTTTCCGAGCGCAGGCGTGGCAGAATGTCGTAGAAATAGCTGGCAAATCTCGGCAGGCCTGTCCAGAGCTTCGCCAGATCGACCTCACCAACTCGCCCCGACAGCAGCGTAAGAACGAGCATCACGAGAAAGCCGCCGATCGTCCACCTACGTCTGGCGGCGACCGTGGCCTTGTATGCCTCGGCGAAGGGCGCGACTTGCGCCGGCGGCAGAAGTGTTGCCGTTCTCGCCACGGGCAGGGCAACAAGCTGCGTGTAGCGCTGCGATCAGGACTTCTTGCGCCGAAGATCCTCCAGATACTTGTTGAGCTCGATGAACTCCAGATAGTCCTTGTGCGCGACAGGCACGAAGGCAAGATCCTTGCCGTCGGAGAGCCGCTTGAAGGCCTCCGGACTCTGCGTGTTGGCACCGTAGAAGGCTTCAGCGATGGCCTTCTTCAGTCCGTCGGGCATGTCGTTGAGATAGGCGAATGGCGAGCCGGCGAGCAATGGTGACTTCCAGACGATCCGAAAGTCCTCGTACTTCATCGGCGAGCCGTCAGGCTTCTTGAGCATGCCCTTGTTGAGCATACGGGTCAGATTGGAGTCGGTATCGGAGTTCCACCAGTTGGTTGCCGCATCGACTGTTCCCTGGACCATGGCAATCACGGCGTTCTCGTGACTGCCGGTGACCTGGGCGACGGCAAAGTACTTCTCCGGCGGCTTGCCTTCACGCGACATGAAGAAGGTCGGCGCCTTGTAGCCGGAAGTCGACTCGACGTCGACCAGCCCCAACCTCTTTCCCTTGAGATCGTCCAACGTTTTAAAAGGGCTGTCGGCCTTGACGTAGACTACCGAGTAGTAGCCGATCGACCAATCGCTGTTTTGCCCGGTCGCAAATGCAACGGTGTTGCCGCCGGACACGGCGTAGGCGCGTGCGTAGGACCCGGGTCCGAAGAATCCAATGTGAATCTGGCGGTTCTTCATGCCCTCGATCACGGCCGTGTAGTCGTTGGCAACCCGCAGCGTGACCTTCGTTCCGAGCGCCTTCTCCAAGTACTTGGCGAACGGAGTGAAGCGATCGGTGGTACCGCTGGCATTCTCGGCCGGCACGATCGCCAGGACGATCTCGGGGTATTTCGCCTTCCAGTCTTGGCTGAACGAAACGACTGGAACGCCTGTGGTAAGCGCGACAGCGGTCACTGCAACGAAGGAACGACGTTTGATCATCTCTGTGCTCCGAAGGGTTCGGGTTTGATCGATCGGCCAGCAGGCTCAGGCGATGGCTAGCGAAGGGCGATAGCGGCCGTCCGCCGGCAAGGCCGTGCCGGCGGTATCCATGACTTCGCCGGCATCGAGACCGTAAAGCTCCCGCGCCACAACGTCCGTGAGGTTTTCCGGCGCGCCGTCGAACACGATTCTTCCTTGAGCCATTCCCACGAGCCGGTCGCAGTAGGCGCGCGCCGTGTCGAGCGAATGCAGGTTGCAGACGACGGTAATGCCGAAGTGCTTGTTGATGCGCAGGAGCGCGTCCATGACGATCTTCGTGTTGCGCGGGTCGAGCGAGGCGATGGGTTCGTCCGCGAGGATCAGATCGGGCTCCTGGACCAACGCCCGAGCGATCGCGACGCGTTGTTGCTGGCCGCCCGACAGCGTATCCGCGCGTTGCGCCGCCATTGCGGCCATGTCGAACTGATCCAGGGCGGATAATGCAATCGCCCGGTCGTTCTCGCTCCACAGCTTGAGCAGCGCGGACACCGTGCCGACATGATTCAGGCGGCCCATCATCACGTTGGTCAGCACGTCGAGCCGACCGGCCAGGTTGAATTGCTGGAAGATCATGGCGCAGCGCGCGCGCCAATGGCGCAGCGCCCGACCGCGCAGGGCAGTGATCTCGACGTCGTCGCAATGGATGCGGCCAGCGGTCGGGTCGCTCAGACGATTGATCAGACGCAGTAGCGTCGACTTGCCGGCGCCAGAACGACCGATCACACCGACGAGCTGACCGTCCGGCACATCGAGCGACACGCCGTCGACGGCGCGCTTGTTGCCAAAACTCTTGACTACCCCGTCCAGCCGCAGCATCGACCCTCGCGATGGTTCTCCTGGGCTGTTAGAGGCCGCATGCTGCGACGCCACGACGGTTTAGTTACAGCCCCATGATGACCGGCCGGCCAAAGGACGCAGTGGAGGAAAACTCCAGGCCGGTGACATCGCCCGGACTTCAGATCGGAACTCTGGCAGTGGCCAGGCCTAAAGGCCGGGAACGCGCTGCCGACCGAGGTTGACGCCATCGAAGTCTGCGAGACGTGAAAGCGCCGGAATGTCGAGGCAGATCAACCTCGCGCCTCGAAGCGAGATCAGGCCGTCCTCACGCAGCCGTCGCAGCGTTCGATTGACATGCGGCACGCTCAGCCCGAGCGTGTCGGCGATGAGTTCCTGGGTCAATGGCAGGTCATAGGAGCACTCGTCGGCCAGCCCCGCGATTTGCAATCGGAACAGAAGCTCCAAAAGGAGGCGCCCCACGCGCTCGTAAGCCGACTGGCGGCCGACTCCCACCAGACGCTCGGCGAAGAGCGCTGCCTCGTGTCCCGCGATCCAGAACATCGCCGCTCCGAGCCGAGGCTGGCGACGGAAAAGCTCGAACATGGCGTCGAACGACAAGGGGCAGACAACCACATCGGTGAGGCCCGAGATCGAGTACAGGGAGCTTTCGAACATGCACCCCGGGAGGCCGATCAAGTCTCCCGGCAACAGCAGACTGAGCACCTGGCGTCGTCCGTCGTGCAGGACCTTGTAGCGGATCGCCAGGCCCTGGCTGAGAACGTAGACGCAACGATATGTCTGGCCGGCCCTGATGACGTCAGCGCCCGCGCGCACCGGCACCAGCTCGCTCTGCACCTCCGCCAGGCACATGCGTTCCTGCACCGTCAGGTCGATGAATCGGGCGAGCTTGTCGCTCAACGAAGCAACTTGGTGGGGCGCCGAAACCGTCATGTGCCCCTCAATGAACGCAAACCAAGCCGGACCGCAGCTCTTGCGGAAAGGGACTGTCTCGACGTCGCCAGCCCCAGAGCAGCCGCCGCATGCCGATCGGCGCCCGGCGGCCTCATGCTCGTGGGCGAACAATTGGTTCGAAACTTGTCAACAATGTGATTGCGCAGGCTGTCGAACAGAACGAAGCAGCTTCGCTCGAGGAGCGCCCACCGTTCTTGTCGTCCGGCGCAACGCTTTGCGTGCCTGCGTCGTCGCGCCAAGCCTGGTCCCGTGTCATCGAACTCTTCGCCCGAGGCGCGGCCCAACTTGATCCACATCATTAATCCAGTTGAAGGCAGCCGTTGTCGCTGCTCGGCACGCTGCGCTCATTGAGCAAGAACAGCAGGAGGTGATCATGAGCGCGATTGTTCCCAATTGGTTCAGGCCAGCCGTGTGGGGTGGTGTCGTCGGTGTCGCAGCTGTCGCAATAGTCGGCTTCGGCACTGGCTGGGTGGTCACGAGCGGATCGGCGGACGAGATGGCCAGGAAGCAAGGCGAAAAGGCCGCCCTGGCCGCACTCACGCCGATCTGCGTCGCTCAGTTCAAGGGGCAGACGCCGGAGCTTCGGACAACACAGCTTGCCGCGCTGAAGGACGCGAGTTCCTGGGAACGGGGCGACTTCGTCGAGAAGCAGGGTTGGGCGACCATGCCTGGCAGCAAGGAGCCAGACGACGAGGTGGCCGCGGCCTGTGCGACCGAGCTCATGAAGCTCGCAGCGAAATAGGGCCAGACAGGAGGGGACTTTGACCTCCGCACGGTGGCCGCCGCTCGCGATCCCGAAGGAAAATGCGAAACCGGTCACCGGCCAACTTTTACGCGCCCGGCCTCCCCCGATCGGCCGTGAATAGGCTACCCTCGCCTGTCACGACGGAGGACGGGTCATGCAAATCGGCGTCACGATGTTTGCGACGGACTATGCGATCCCGCCGCACGAGCTCGCCATGGAGGCCGAGGTGCGCGGCTACGAATCGGTCTGGTTTCCCGAGCACAGCCACATCCCGACCAGCCGCAAGTCGCCCTGGCCGGGCGGCGCCGAACTGCCGAAATGGTACTATGACACCTACGACCCCTTCCTCGCCATGGCCGCGGCCGCCGTGGTCACCAAGACCATTAAGCTCGGCACCGGCGTCTGCCTGGTGGTGCAGCGCGATCCGATCCATACCGCCAAGGAAGTCTCGACCGTCGACAGGCTGTCGAATGGCCGCCTGCTGTTCGGCATCGGCGGCGGCTGGAATGCCGAGGAGATGGCCGACCATGGCACGGCGTTTGCCACGCGCTTCAAGCTGATGCGCGAGCGCATCGAGGCGATGAAGGCAATCTGGGCGAAGTCGAAGCCCAAGTACGACGGCGAGATGGTCAGGTTCGACGAGATGATGCAATGGCCCAAGCCGGTGCAGAAGCCGCATCCGCCGATCATCGTCGGCGGCGGCTTCCCGCAGGGCGCGCGCCGCGCCGTCGCCTACGCGGACGGCTGGATGCCGATCGGCGGTCGGGGCGGCGACACGTTGGCCATGCTGCCGCCGTTCCGCGAGATGCTGAAGGCAGCTGGACGCGCCGAAGCGGACGTGCCGGTGACGTTGTTCGGCGTCGGCATGAGCGCCGACGGGCTGAAACGCGCCCGCGATGCCGGCGTCGCCCGTGTCGTGTTCGGCGTGCCCGCCGAAGCCAGGGACAAGGTCCTGCCACTGCTCGACAAGGGCGCCGCGCTCATGGGCGAGGTCTGAGCGGTCCGGCCGTGCGCCTTCCTCTTGCCGGCCTGACGGAAGTCCCCTCGGAGCCGATCCCGCTTTCGGTGCTGACGGGCTTCCTCGGCAGCGGCAAGACCACGCTCTTGTCCAGGGTGCTGACCGTCCCCGATCTTCGCGACACGGCCGTTCTGATCAGCGAGTTCGGCGCGATCGCGCTGGATCATCTCCTGCTGGAGGGGACGACGGACGACGTGGTCGAGCTGCCCAACGGCTGCACCTGCTGCGCCGTGCGCCAGGGCCTCGCCGACTCGTTCTACCGGTTGCTGCGATCGCGCCAGGCGGCCGGCCGGCCGCCGTTCCGGCGGATCGCGCTCGAGACCAGCGGGCTCGCCGATCCCGCGCCCACGCTCTACACGCTGTCGGCCGATGCCTTTCTCGAGGCATCGCTGCGGCTCGACCGCGTCGTGACGACAGTCGATGCGGTGCTGGGCGAGAGCACGCTCGAGCGCTATCCCGAAGCCACGGCACAGGCCGCGGTCGCCGATCTCCTGGTCCTGACCAAGACCGACATCGCCCGTGCCCCGGACAGCCTCGTGCGGCGCCTGGCCTCCCTGAACCCGCTGGCGCCGATCGTCGATGCCGGCGACGCCGAGGCGAGTGCGCTGCTGTTCGGCGGCGAGCCCAAGGCGTTGCCGCGGCCCCGGCCGAGCGCCGGCGTGGTGCACGCGCACGGCATCCATGCGCTTTCGGTGCGCCTGCAGCGGCCGATGAGCAGGCTAGGGTTCGCCATGGCGTTGGGCAGGCTGGCGAACGACCACGGCGAGAGACTCCTGCGGGTCAAAGGTCTCGTCGAATTCTCCGACCGGCCCGAGGGGCCGGCGGCGATCCACGCCGTGCAGCACACGCTCTATCCGCCGCGCTGGCTGGAGCGCTGGCCGGATGCCGATCGCACCAGCCGCCTCGTCTTCATCGTGCGGGATCTCCAGCCGGACGAGATCCTGCGCCGGTTCGCCGACGGCGAACCGATCTGTGTCGCCCCTCCGGCCGGAGTCACCTGATGCTCGACCTCGCCATCACCGGCGGCACGTGCGTGCTGCCGACCGGAACCCAAGCCGCCGATATCGGCGTGAAGGACGGACGCATCGTCCTGGTCGGCGGCGCCGGCAGCCTGCCGCAAGCCGCGCGCACCGTGTCGGCAGAGGGCCGCCTGGTAATCCCGGGTGGCATCGATCCCCACATCCACTGCCTGATGCCGGTGCGCGTGCCGGGGCGGCCGGACGTCCTGACCGATCCGCCATCGCAGGTCAGCAAAGCAGCGCTGCACGGCGGCACGACGACCCTGATCGATTTCGTGCAGTGCGTGCACGAGCGGACCGTCCAGGAATCGATCGAGCAGACCCAGGCTGCGTGGAGGGATGCCTGCTACTGCGACTACGGCTTCCACCTGACCTTGATGGGCGAGGTGCCGACGCCGCATTTCGGCCAGCTCGCCGATGCGATGCAGGACGGCCACGCCAGCATCAAGATCTTCACCACCAACATCCGGCCAGGCAACCTCGGCCGCATGGTGCCGCACGGCCATATCTGGGAGGCCTTGAAAGTCGTCGCGGCGGCCGGCGGCATCGCCTGCATCCACGCCGAGGACAACGACATCGTCATGTTCATGTACGAGAAGCTGATGCGCGAGAACCGCGTCAGCTTCGAGCACATGGCCGAGGTGCACAATGCGCTGTCGGAGGAGCTGTCGTTCAACCGCGTGATCCGGCTGGCCGAGAATGTCGAGGGCGCGGCGCTCTACATGGTGCACGTTTCGGCGGCGACCGGCGTCGCGGCGCTCGCCCAGTCGCGGGCGCGCGGCTTCCCGATGTACGGCGAGACCCTGCACCAGTACCTGATGTACAACGCCGAGGACTACAAGCGGCCGGGCGGGCAGATGTTCCACACCTACCCGTCACTGAAATATCCCGAGGACCAGAAGCGCCTGTGGGAGGCGACCAACCGCGGCGCCATCCAGGTCATCGCCACCGACGAGCTGTGCTGCCCGCTGAGGATCAAGCTGCAGGGCAGCCGGATCGACGACACCACCGGCGGCAACTCGGGCGTCGAGCCGCGCGTCGGCCTGATGTACACGCAGATGGTCAGCAAGCGCGGCTACTCGGCCGAGCATTTCGTCGACATGATCTCGAGCAACGCCGCACGCATCATGGGGCTCTATCCGCGCAAGGGCGCACTGGCCGCGGGCTCGGATGCCGACATCGTGCTGCTCGAGACTGGCCTCGAGAAGACGATCCGCGCCGCCGACCTGCACGAGACCGACTACACGCCCTGGGAGGGCCACGTGGTGACGGCATGGCCCGCCGTCACGATCAAGGGCGGCAACGTCGTGGTGGACAACGGCGCCTTCCACGGTGACCTGCGGCACGGCAAGTTCCTGAAGCGCAAGGTGTCCGACGACATCCGCAGCCGGCCGGCGGTGTAGCTTGATTCTCCTCCCCAGCGAAGCTGGGGAGGTGCCCCGTCATACGGGGCGGAGGGGTCATGAGCCCCAGTCCCGCTGCTCATGACCCCTCCGTCCGCGTAAACGCGGACACCTCCCCAACTTCGTTGGGGAGGAACATGATTACGGCCACCTCGCGCCGATCGCCGCGACGATGTCGTCGACCCGGGCGGCCAGGAGGCGCTCGCCCTTGAAGGCGGTGGCGCGGGTCGGGTCGCCGGTGGCGCCGGTACGCTCGAAGGGGCCGTCGAGCGTCAGCTTGTCCATTCGCACGCTGCGCGGGTCGAGCGCCAGCATCACCGATGTCTCGCGCTCGTCGGCATGCCCGCCCTCCTTGACCTCTATCAGGCGTTCGGCTGCGACGCCGAGGCCGCGCATGTGCAGGACCAGGAGATCGTCGGCGCCGGCCGAGAGCTCGTCGACCGGCGCCTCGGTCGAGACGCCGGTGTTCAGCAGTACGATCCGCTCGACGCCGTGGCTGCGCAGGTTGCCGACCAGATCCCACAGGAGCGCCTTGAAGGTCGCGGCCGTCAGATGCTGGCTGCCGGCAAATGAAGTGAAGGCCGGGTAGAAGCCGAAGCCCACGACCGGCGCCACGACGACGGGCAGGCGTTCGACGAGCAGCTGGCCGAGCGCCCGCGCGGTCAGGGCGTCGGTCTTGAGCGGCAGATGCGGGCCATGCGCCTTGGCGGCGGCGCCGATCGGCACCACGACCACGGCCCCGGCGTCGAATCGCTCCTTGGCCTCGGGCCAGGTGAGCTCTTCCAGCCAGGCTCCGGTATTCTCGGGCATGAAGGCACGCTAGCATGGCGAGACCTCGACGAGGAGAACGTCATGCATAGGTCGTCGAGCACTGGGACGTCATTCAGCCGATCCCCGAAAAGCCGGCCAACGACAACGGGATGTTCTGACGTCGTTCAACTCTGCCAGGGCAGCTTCACCGGCTTGGGCGGCCGGCTGCCCGGGACGATCATCTTGCGCCACGCCGCATCCGGCGCAGTGTCGTCCAGGCTCACGCGGCCGCCGATCAGGCTGACGCCGAGCTTCTTCCAAAGCGATGCGAGATCGAGCGGCTCGCCACGATTGAAATGGCGGTCGACCAAGGCGCTCATCGCCGGCGTGCCGGTGACGCGATCGCAGGCGGCGGCATAGTCGCCGACCGAGATGCGCTGCGCGCCATCGAGCCCGCTCCACAGCACGCCCCCCAGGCAATCCTCCAAGCCCCTGGCGCCCTCGCTGGCGCGGCGGATCGAGAGGTCGGCGAGCAGCATGAAGAGGGCGCCGCCCCAGTAGTTCCCACGGCCCGAGGCGTTGGCGAGCCCGGACGCGAAGGCGGGCACGCCCTTGGGCATGTTGTCGACCCACTCGCGCCATACCTCCTCCTCGGTCTTCCAGCCGGCGCGGGCGCGGATGATCGGCTCGACGTAGGTGGCAGCGCCCTCCATGAACCAGGTGCCGCGGCCGCGAATGAACGGCATGCCGGTGTGCACCAGCTCGTGGGTCAGCACCCAGTCGTCGAACAAGCGATGTCGATCGACGTCCTTGCCGATCTCGACCATCACGGTGACGCCGCCACCGGGAACGCTGCGGCCATAGCCGACAGCGCGCCGACCGGCCATCGGCACCAGGCCGAGCAGCCCCTGCCGCGCGGTAAAGCCCTGCCAGTAGTTCGTCTGCGCCTGCACAGTGCGCTCGACCCAGTCGAGAACATCGCCGCGGCTCGCCTCGGCGACGCCATCGAGCAGGGCAATGCGCAGCACTCCCCGGGATGGCGGCTGGCCGGGCCGCAGCGAGCCGGGTGCCGGCACCGCGAGCTCGCGCCAGGTCAGCCGGCCAAGCGCCGTGTAGCCCGCGAAGCGCACCGTGGTGCCGGCGAGCCGCCAGGCGTCGCCGACTCTGGGCAGGCCTGCCGCGAACGCCAGCCCGGGCGGCGTGGTCACCCGGATGTCGATGACCGGCGGCCGGTCGTAGCCGCGCGGCGCGAGAAGCCAGGTGCCCAGCGTCGCCAGCACGCCGTTGCCGCGCTGCACGGCCAGCGATGTCGAGTCGACAGCGCGCGCAAAGCCCGACAGGTCGAAGCGGTAGCGCGCCTCGCCGATGCCGTTGCCCTGTTCGACCTTGAGGTCGGTCACGTAGGGCGCAGCGCGCGCCTCGCCTGTCTCGAAGGCGACTGGCTGGGTCGCGCGACAGCGGACCGTGACCTCGAGGTCGAGGTCGAGGCCAGCACGCTCGCTCAACAGGCCGTCGACCGTGCAGTCGGGCGTGGCGACCGGCTGCGCCAGGACAGGCGAAGCCGCGAGCAGGGCAGCCAGAAGCGTTCGGCGGAACATGACGAACGCTACCATGTGCTAGCGTGGGGCCAATGAATCCGGTCGTTCACGTTTTGCGGCGCATGGGGGGACGCGCCACGACGATCCTGCCGCTCGCGCTGGGCGTCGGCCTGATCTTCCAGGACATCGCCGCGGCAGCCCGGCCGCTCCTCTGGCCGCTCGCCGTTGCCCTGCTGATGCTGGCGCTCGCGCGCATGGACTGGGCCCGCGTCGTGGAGCTGTTGCGCCGCCCCGGGCTCGCCATTTTCCTCTCGCTCGCAAACCTGATCGTCGTTCCCCTGATCGTTTTCCCGCTGTGGCAGACGCTCGGGCTGTGGCCGGGCCTGGTGACCGCTCTCTGCCTCAGCGCCATGGCGCCCGGGATCATCTCGGCCGCGACGACGGCGGGGTTTCTGCGTCTCGACGCGCCGCTCGCGCTGCTGCTGACGCTGTTCAGCAACTTTCTCGTTCCCTTCACGCTGCCACCGCTGGCCTTGTGGCTGCTCGGCTTCGACCTGCACATCTCTGCCGTCGATCTCAGCCTGCGGCTGGCCTCGATTGTCCTGCTGGCGACGATCGGCGCCTGGGCAATCCGCCGCGCTCTCGCCGACCGGCTGGTCGAGAATATCCCGACGCTCGACGGCCTGTCGGTCATCGTGCTGATGATCTTCGCCATTCCGCTGATGGACGGCGTGGTGGCGCGCGCGATTGCCGAGCCCGGCAAGCTCGCCGGCTTCATCGCCGGCGCCTTCGCCGGCATGGTGCTGTGCAACCTGATCGTGACGGCGGGCTGCCTGCCCTTCCTCCCCCGGCGCGAGGCGCTGACCGCGGGCTACTGCTCGGGCGGCCGCCACAACGCGCTGCTGATGGCGGTGTTGCCGGCCTCCGCCGATCCCGACATCTTCCTGTTCATCGCCGCCGTGCAGTTCCCGCTCTACCTGATGCCGACCCTGCTCGAGCCGGTGTATCGGCGGCTGTCACGAATGTGATGTGTTCAAGCGTCATCCTGAGCGCAGCGAAGGATCTCATCGACACTCGCAACCGCACCTCCGGGGCAGCTGGCGACGAGATCCTTCGTTGCGCTCAGGATGACAGGAAGGCTGCGTTAGGCGGCCACCGGCTCCGGCCACTTCCTCTGGGCACCGCGCGCCGACTCGAACCAGCGGGCGATGCGCATCACGCCGAGATCGTCGAAGCGGCGGCCGGCGATCTGGACGCCGATCGGCTTGCCCTCCCTCGTGTAGCCGCAATTGATCGATGCGGCCGGCTGCTCGCTCATGTTGTAGGGCATGGTGAAGGAGATGTGCTCGAGCGGCCGCTCGACGTCGTTGGTCGGCGTCTCCCACTCGGCGCGATAGGTCGGCACCGGCGAGACTGGCGACAGGACATAGTCGAAGCCGTGCGTCGCCTTGGTCGCTGCGGCGCGGATCGCCATGTAATTGTTGACGGCGCGGATCACGGTCGTGCCCGAGACGTCGGCGCCGCCGCGGCACCAGTCGGCGATGAAGGGCAGAACGCTCGCCTGCCGCGCATGGCTCAGGCCCGAGAAATCGACCCAGCTTCTCACCCGCCAGAACAGGTCCTGCAGATGCAGCATCCCGGGCGACAGGAACGGCGCCACCGGCTCGATCGCGGCGCCGGCATCGGCGAACAGCTTCGCCGCGCCTTCGATCGCCGCCTTGACTTCCGGATCGACCGGCAAGCCCGAGCCGGCATCGAGATGGAGGCCGATCCTGAGACCCTTGGGCTCGAGCGGCCCGGCGCTCCAGTCGAGGCTCGCCGCCGGCAGGCTCATGTGATCGCGCCAGTCCGCCTTGGACAACTCGGCCATCAGCAGCGCCGAATCGGCGACCGTGCGCGTCATCGGCCCGACGACGCGGCCGAAGTATGGCGGATCGACCGGCACGCGGCCGAGGCTGGGCTTCAGGGTGAAGATACCGTTCCAGGTCGCCGGCAGGCGCACCGAGCCGCCGATGTCGGTGCCGAGATGCAGCGGGCCGTAGCCGGCGGCCGCTGCGGCACCGGCACCGGCGCTCGAGCCGCCGGGGTTCCAGGCGAGGTTCCACGGATTGCGCGTCAGCGGATGGAACGAGCTGCGGCCCGACGACAGCATGCCGTAGTCGGGCATGGTGGTCTTGGCGAGGATCACCGCTCCCGCCTCGCGCACCCGCGCCGCCGCCGGCGCGTCAGCCGCCGCCGGCACGAGCTGGGTCGCCGCTGTGCCGAGCGGCACCGGTACGCCGCGGGTGGCGATGTTCTCCTTGATGGTGATCGGCACGCCGTCCAGAGCGCCCTTAGGCTCACCCTTCTGCCAGCGCTGCTCCGCGGCCTTGGCTTCCTTGCGCGCGCCGTCGAAGTCAGGCGCATAGAGCGCCTTCAGCCTGGGCTCCCAGGCCTCGATGCGGGCGATCACGGCGTCGACTGCCTCGACGGGCGACAGCGTGCGGGATTTGTAGGCGGCCAGCAGCTCTACCGCGGCCAAGTCATGGATGCTTGTCATTCGGAGACCATAGCCGTTGCGCGATGAAGCGCGTCAAGATCGGAGCCAGGAACAGCACGGCGATCATGCGCACGGTTTGCATGGCCATGACGAAGGAAACGTCGACGTTGGTCGAGGCCGCGATGATGGCGATCGAATCGGAGCCGCCCGGGCTGGTCGCCAGATAGGCGGTCAGCGGATCGATCCCGGCGCCGTACACCAGCATGGCCGCCACGCCGGCGCAGAGGACGATCAGCGCCAGGGTGGCGGCGATGATGCGCGGCAAGGCGCGCGCAGCGTGGACCAGCAGCGGACGGGTGAAGCGCAAGCCCACGTTCCAGCCGACCAGCGCATAGCTGATCGCCATCAGCCAGGCCGGCAGCTCGAGGGTCATCAGGCCGAAATGGGTGAGGACGATGCCGCCGACCATCGGCACCAGGAACGCGCCGCCCGGAATGCGCAGCCAGCGCGCGATCAGCGGCCCCACGATCACGAGCGCCATCGTCTCTCCGAAGGCCAGCCAGTCGAGCCTGGGGAACCACACGACCTCGACACCCTCATGGGCGACGCTGACGCCGAACAGCCTGGCGACCAGCGCCGCGACCCCGGCGACCATCACGACCCGCAGGTACTGCATGAGGGCGACCAGCCGGACGTCGGCACCGTAGGACTCGGACATGATGGTCATGACCGAGGCCGCTCCCGGGCTCATGCCCCACAGTCCCGTGGTTCCGGGCAGCAGCTGCAGGCGGGTCATCAACCAGCCGAGGAAGCTCGAGACGGCGACGACGAACAGCACGGCGAAGGTGAACATCTGCCAGTGGGCCAGGATGTCGCCCATGATCGACAGCGGCACCATCTTGGCGATCAGGCAGCCGATCAGGCCCTGGGCGAGCACGAACGGAGCCAGCGGAGGATGCACGCGGCCGCCGCCGGCGGCGACCACGATGGCGGCGATCAGGGGTCCCAGCATCAGGGCGGCCGGCGCGTGCAGCCAGAACAGCAGCGCGCCGAGCCCGGCGGAAAGACCGATCAGCGCCGACCAAGCCAACACCTACTGGGTGAACTCCTCGGCCTCGCCGTTCATCGTCCGGATGGTCGCCATCAGCTCGGCGGCGGCCACCTCGAGCCGCGCTGCATCGACGCCGCGCAGCACCAGCGAGACGCTGGGCTTGCCGTTGCGGAAGGCCGGGTAGCTGCCGATGTCGAGATCCTCGTAGCGCAGCTGCAGGGCGCCCAGCGGCTCGGCTATGATGCCCTCCGGCAGGTTGGTGCGCACGGTGCGCGAGAGCATCGGATCCCCGCCGACCAATCGGTGCTTCATCGACTGGAACATCGCCTCGGCGACCTTGGGGATGCCGGCGAAGGTGAAGACGTTTTCCATCTGGAAGCCGGGCGCCACCGACACCGGGTTATCGACCAGGGTGCCGCCATGGGGAACCCGCGCCATGCGCCGCCGCGCCGGCGTGAACAGGGCGACATCGTCGTAATGCCGGGTCATGCGCGCCACCGCCTCGGGATGCTCGGAGATGCCGACGCCGAAGGCCTTGGCGATGCAATCGGCGGTGATGTCGTCGTGCGTCGGGCCAATGCCGCCGGTGGTGAACACGTAGTCGAACCTGGCGCGCACCTCGTTGATGGTGGCGACGATGGTCGCCTCGATGTCGGGGATGACCCGGCATTCCATCACCCGCACCCCCAGCAGGCCGAGCTCGGTGGCCAGATACTGGATGTTGGAATCGCGGGTCCGGCCGCTCAGGATCTCGTTGCCGATGACCACGATGCAGGCGGTGACGGTTTTTGCCGGCGGCGACATGCGATTCTCTTTTTCCTTTTCTTTCAGGACACTAGCGGAGGCCGACCGGCCGGCCAAGCGGGCCCCGGCCTTGTTACTGCCGGTATCGCATGCCAAATATGGGCCATGAGCAGCCCCCGCGACTTCATCGACGACAGCGCCGACTACTGGCGGCGCGACGAGCGCACCATCAAGCTCCACGGACCGGAAGGGTTCGAGGGCATGCGGCGCGCCGGCCGGCTGGCCGCCGAGACGCTCGACTTCATCACGCCCCACGTGCAGCCCGGGGTCAGCACCGGCGAGCTCGACAAGCTCTGCCACGACTACATCCTGGACAACAAGGCGATCCCCGCCCCGCTCGGCTACCGCGGCTACCCGAAGTCGATCTGCACCTCGATCAATCACGTGGTCTGCCACGGCATCCCGTCGGACAAGCGCCTGCAGAACGGCGACATCGTCAACATCGACGTCACCGTGATCCTCGACGGCTGGTACGGCGACACCAGCCGCATGTTCTTCGCCGGCGAGGTCGGCGTGAAGGCGCGCAGGCTGTGCGACATCACCTACGAGGCGATGATGCGCGGCATCGCCGCAGCGAGGCCGGGCGGCCATGTCGGCGACATCGGCCATGCCATCCAGAGCTATGTCGAGGCGCAGCGCCTCTCGGTCGTACGCGACTTCTCCGGCCATGGCCTCGGCCGCATCTTCCACGATGCGCCGAACATCCTGCACTACGGCAAGCGCGGCACCGGACCTGTGCTGAAGCCCGGCATGTTCTTCACCGTCGAGCCGATGGTGAACGCCGGCACCTGGCAGGTGAAGATCCTGAGCGACGGCTGGACGGCGGTGACGCGCGACAAGCAGCTGTCCGCCCAGTTCGAGCATTCGGTCGGCATCACCGAGACCGGGGTCGAGTTCTTCACCCTCTCGCCGCGCGAGCTTGTCAGGCCGCCCTACGACCTCGGCGCCGCCCCGCCAGCCGAGCCGCGCCAGGCGGCGACGGCCTGAGCCGCATGGCGCGGCGCAAGGCGG
>JALHMO010000105.1 GCA_022844015.1 Reyranella sp.
ACCCGATTGGCGATCGAGCTGGACCATCCTGCCTACGATTGCGTCTACCTCGCTTTGGCCGTCACCCGGGACTGCCAGCTCGTTACTGCCGATCGGCATCTGCTTCGAAAGCTCGAACGAGACAAGAAGGGTGCATTTTCCGGACGGGCACTCTCGCTGGCTCAGGCGGTGGCCAATGAATAGAGCGCCTCCGGCCGATGGTTGGGAAACGCAATGAACCACCTCGGCGGTCGATATCGCCGAATGCCCCGCCCGTATCGCGAGGAAGATATCCCCGTCGCAGCCGACTGGGCCGCGCGGAATAGGCGTCAAGTTGCGAATTCGCCGCCTTCGCCGACTGGCCGCCTACGCTATCCGCCGATGACCTTCTTGGCGATCATGCAGTGGATGCCCTTGTTGCCGTCGACGGTTTGCGTGACATGCAGGTCGGCCTGCAGGCTGCACAGCATGTACGCGTCGGCGGCCGACAGGCCGGTCCTGGCGCTGATCAGCCGGATCATGTCGCGCAGCGCTTCCTTGGCCGCGTCGTCGAGATCCGAGTCGAAGCCGTGGGTCATCCAGTGCGTCGCCGTCTCGGCACGCGGATTGACCAGCTTCATGTCCTTGCGCACGGTGAAGCGGAAGGTGCCGGAGAGCGACGTCTCCAGCGCCGTCAGGTTGACCTCGCCGTCGCCCTGCACGCCGTGACCATCTCCGGTCGAGAACAGGCCGCCGTCGGCGAACACCGGCAGGTAGACCGTCGTGCCGACCTGGAAATGCTTGTTGTCGATGTTGCCGCCGAAGGCGCGCGGCTCGATCGAGCTGCACTGGCCCCATTCCGGCGGCGGCGCCACGCCCATGATGCCGAAGAACGGCCTGAGCTCGATCTCGAGCCCCCACGGCATGGTGCAGACGCCGCGGTTGGAATCGATCGGGATGTGGGTCAGGCGATGGAACGGAAAGTCCTCGGGCAGGGTGCCGGCGTGCGGCCGCTGGACGTTCCAGCCCCAGTTGGTGCGGAACTTGATGTCGAGAACCTCGACGGCCAGCACGTCGCCGCGCTCGGCGCCCTCGACGTGGACCGGCCCGGTGAGGATGTGGCGGCCGAGATGCGGCTTGAGCCTGGACAGGATCTCACGGTGCTCGGGCAACACGTTGAACGGCTCGCCGGGCAGGATCTCGGCGGACCCGGATACGCAGTGGATGGTGGCGATGTCGCCCGACTTGATGCGCAGCGACGGCTTCAGCTGGCTGTCGAAGTAGCCCCAGTGGCAGGTCTCGGGCGAAGAATGCAGCTCGTACGTGGCCATGGCGGTCCCCCTTCGCGTCGCTTGAAGCACGGACCGTGCCCCGAAATCCATCGCTGATGCTATAGCCAGGGCATGAACTATCGCCATGGCTACCACGCCGGCAACTTTGCCGATGTCCTGAAGCACGTGGCGCTGTGCGAGCTGCTGCGCCTGCTCACGGCCAAGGACAAGAAGCTGTTCGTTCTCGACACCCATGCCGGCGCCGGCGGCTACGACCTTGGCGGCGACCTGGCACGGCGCACCGGCGAATCCGAAGGTGGCATTCGCCGTCTCGCCGCGGCGCCGCGCGCCGGCATGCCGGCGGCCGTGGCGCGCTACCTGGCGGCGGTCGCCGCCTACGATCGCAAGTTCGGATCGGCTGCCGAGGGACCACGCCGCTATCCCGGCTCGCCGCGCCTGGTGCGCGCGGCGCTGCGGCCAGGTGACCGTTTCGTCGCCTGCGAGCTGCATCCGGCCGAAGCCCTGGCCCTGAAGCGCGAGTTCGCCGGCGACCGTGCCGTCGAGGTGCGCCAGACCGATGGATACCAGGCGTTGAAGGCCCTGATGCCGCCAGTCGAACGGCGCGGCCTGGTCCTGATCGACCCCCCGTTCGAGGCGGCCGACGAGTTCGATCGGCTCCTGCGCGCCTTGCGCCAGGCGGTGCAGCGCTTTGCCACCGGCTGCTATGCGCTGTGGTTCCCGATCAAGGACGTCGCGGCGGCGTCCTTCGCCGAGGTGCTGGCGGGCTTCGGGCCGCTGCGCCTCACCCTCGACCTCGGAGGCCATGAGGCGGGCAGGCTGTCGGCCTGCTGCCTGGCCGTTGTCAATCCGCCGTGGCGCTTCGAGGAGACCATGCGCGAGGCACTGCCGTGGATCGCAGCCCGGCTCGGACCCGGCGTCAGCGCGGCCGTCGAAGGCGGGCGAGCCGCTTGATCACTTCTTGCGGCCGTTCTTCTTGCCCTTCTTGCCCTTGCCGCTACTGGACTCACCCTGATCGGGCTCGCCCGGGGTCCATCCCCACATCTCGTGAGCCGCCTCGGCGATTGCCGGATCGAGCGGCAGCGGCTCGATGGCGACGCCTTTGCCGACGTGCCTGGCGACGATTCGCAGGCCTTCGAGCCGGGCCTGCTGCTTGTCGTCGGTGGCGATGACGTGCCACGGCGCATGGTCGGTGTCGGTCCGGTTCAGCATGTCGCGGTAGGCTTCGAGATAGGCCTTGCGCTTGGCGATGTTGCGGAAATCCTCGAGCCCGATCTTGTAGTGCTTATGCGGGTCGTTCAGCCGGTCGATCATGCGCCGCCGCTGCTCGTCGGCGCTGACATGGACCATGAGCTTGACGATGCGCACGCCGTCGTCCACGAGCAGGCGCTCGAACTCGTTGATCTCGCGATAGGCGCGCTTCCAGGCGTCCTTGCCGCACAGCCCCTCGATGCGCTCCACCAGGACGCGACCGTACCAGGTGCGGTCGAAGATCGCCCAGTTGCCCGGGGCCGGCAGCCTGCTCCAGAAGCGCCAGAGATAGTGACGGCCCTGCTCCTCGGCCGTTGGCGCGCCGATCCGCCAGACATGCGTCGATTTCGGCTCGAGGCCGGCGACCAGGCGCTCGATCAGGCCACCCTTGCCTGCGGCATCCCAGCCGTCGATGCCGATGACGACGCGCCCGCCTGCCCGCAGATGGATGGTCTGCAGATCGAGCAGGCGGTGCTGCAGCTCGTCGAGCTCGCGCTCGTAGCTCTCGTCGTCGATCGGATGGTCGACCAGCTCGATGTCGTCCAGGATCGGCCACTTGCCCATGCGTTCCTCCCGGGTCGATGGTGCCAGCGCCGGGAAGGCGAGGCAACGATGCTGGGGAATTGACAGCGCCAGCCGCCGCGACGACTAATCCCGCGATGGCCGACGCCGAACCCACCATCCGCTTCACGACACGCGGCGGACAATCCGTGGTCGAGGTCGGCGGCGCCTGGACCGTGTTCAGCCTGCGCGGCTTCCGCAAGAAGGCGGGGAAGGCGCTGAAGTCTGCCGGCGCCGGCGGAGCGGCCTCCCTGGTCGATGCCAGCGCGGTGCAACGGCTCGACACCGCCGGCGCCCTCGAGATCCTGCAGCTGGCGGGCGACGGGCCTCGTGCCAAGGTCGAGGCGGCGGACAAGGCTCATGCCGACCTGTTCGAGGTGGTGCAGCGGAACATGTGCGCGGCGGCACCGGAGCGCCAGGTCAACTGGTTCGGGCACTGGCTCGAGGAGGTCGGCCGCAACGTCATCGAGATCTATCACCAGCTCGTCAACCTGTGCGCCTTCTTCGGCGAGATCCTCGTGGTCTTCCTCGAGGCCTGCCTGCAGCCGCGGCGCTTCCGTTTCAACGCCGTGGTCCGCCAGATGTACGAGGTCTGGGTTCGCGCCTTGGTGATCGTGGGCGTGCTGACCTTCCTGATCGGCGTCGTGATCGCCTACCAGGGCGTCCAGCAGCTGCGCCAGTTCGGCGCCGAGACGTTTACCGTGGAGGCGGTCGGCATCGGCATGTTCCGCGAGCTGGGCGTGCTGCTGACGGCGATCATCGTCGCCGGCCGCTCGGGCAGCGCCTTCACCGCCCAGATCGGCACCATGCAGGTCAACCAGGAGGTCGACGCCATGCGCACGATCGGGCTCAACCCGATCGAATGGCTGGTCCTGCCGCGCATCACGGCGCTGGTGATCTCGATGCCGCTGCTGACCTTCTGGGGCGACATGACGGGCGTGCTGGGCGGCGCGGTCGCCTGCACGATCTACCTCGATTTCACCTTCGTGCAGTTCTACGAGAGGCTGCGCGACATGGTCGGCCCGTGGCATTTCTACATCGGCATGATCAAGGCGCCGGTGTTCGGGGCGGTCATCGCCATCATCGGCTGCTTCGAGGGCCTGCAGGTGCGCGGCAGCGCCGAGAGTGTCGGCAATCTCACCACCAAGTCGGTCGTCGAGGCGATCTTCTCGGTGATCGTGCTCGACGCCATCTTCTCGATCATCTTCCTGCTGGCCAACGTCTGATGCCGGAGGCCGTCACCCACGCGGAGAGGCCGCCGGCGCCGGAAGGCGGCCAGATCGTCGACCACCGGGACGGCCGCGACGTGGTGCTGCGCCTGCGCGGCGTGCGCACCCAGTTCGGCCCCAAGATCATCCACGATCACCTCGATTTCGACGTATTTCGTGGCGAGATTGTCGGCCTTGTCGGCGGGTCGGGGACCGGCAAATCGGTTCTGCTGCGCACCATCATCGGCCTCAACCACGCGAGCCAGGGCACCATCGAGATGCTGGGCGTCGACACCAACACCCTGCACGGCGAGGCGCTGCGCCGGATGCAGGCGCGAACCGGCGTGCAGTTCCAGGACGGCGCGCTGTTCTCGTCGCTCTCCGTGGCCGAGAACATAATCGTGCCGATCCGCGAGCACGCCGGCCTCGACGAGGAGCTGATGCGCGAGATCGCGGCGCTCAAGATCGCCCTGGTCGGCCTGCCGGCCGACGCGTCGGACAAGCATCCGTCGGAGCTCTCGGGCGGCATGCGCAAGCGCGCCAGCCTGGCGCGGGCGCTGGCTTTGGATCCGGAGCTGCTGTTCCTCGACGAGCCGACGGCCGGGCTGGACCCGATCGGCGCCGCCCATTACGACGAGCTGGTCAAGGGCCTGAGCCGCAGTCTCGGGCTGACCGTCCTGATGGTCACCCACGATCTCGACAGCCTGAATGCCATCTGCGATCGGATTGCCGTGCTGCTCGACAAGCGCGTGGTGGTGGGTACGATGCGCGAATTGTTGACCTACGATCATCCCTGGGTCCGGGAGTATTTCCATGGGCCGCGCGGGCGCGCGGCGGCCCGGCAGGAGTAGAGACGGCGTCGCATGGACAGAAAATCGCCTTACGTGCTGGTCGGCGCGGCCATGATCCTGTTCATCGCCTCGATCGCGGGCTTCGTCGTCTGGAAGCTGCGGGCGGGCGATCGGACGGCCTACGCCTACTACGACATCCTGTTCTCCGGCGAGGTCCAGGGCCTCACCAACGATTCGCCGGTATTCTATCGCGGATTGCGCGTCGGCCGCGTCACCAACATCGGGCTGACCTCGCGGACCGAGGTCCAGCGCGGCACCGAACGGCAGCGTACCGTCGAGAAGATCGAGGTGACCGTCGCGGTCGACTGGAACATCGACATCCGCGAGCGCTCCTATGCGGTGTTCGAGAAGCCGTTCATCGCCGGCTCTCCCTTCATCCAGATCGTCGGCCGCCTCGATGTCGACCAGATCAAGCCCAAGAGGAAGCTCGGCGAGAAGCCCTACCCTGAGATCCGCGAAGGCGCCTCGTTCCTGCAGGCGACGACGTCGTCGGCGCAGGAGCTGCTCGCCAAGGCCAACACGACAGTCGACAAGCTGAACGAGCTCCTGAGCGCCGACAACATCGCGATGGTCACCGAGACCCTGCACAGCGTCTCGACGGTGGCGGCGGGCATTGCCAAGCAGGACTCGGCCATCCAGTCGACCCTGTCGGAGCTGCCGGTCACGGTCGCCGAGCTGCGCAAGACCTTCGACAAGGTGAACGCGCTCACCGAATCGCTCGGCCAGATCGCGCTCGAGCTCGGTCCCCAGGACGACGCCACCAGGAAGGCGCTGGCCGGCAAGGTGCCGGGCGAGGTCCGCAAGACCTTCGATAAGATAAATGCGCTCACCGAATCGCTCGGCCAGATCCTGCTCGAGCTCGGTCCGCAGGACGACGCCACCAAGAAGGCGCTGGCCGGCAAGGCGCCGGGCGAGATTCGCAAGGTGGTCGCCGAGGCGCGGGCCGCCTTTGCCAGCATCGACGCCGCCGCCGGTCAGCTCGGCAAGCTGGTGGCCGACAACAAGGGGCCCATCACGCAATTCTCCCGAAGCGGCCTGACCGAGCTCTCCCTCACCATTCGCGAGCTGCGCCAACTCACCGCCAACTTGAACGTCATCGCTACCCGGCTCGAGCGCGACCCGGCCGGCTTCGTGTTCAGCGGCAAGCAGGGATATACGCCGAAATGATCCTCCGCCTGGCCGTCGCAGCGATGGCCGCCGTTTCGCTTGCCGCCTGCCAGCTGATCGATGCCGCGACCGAGCCGACCGATCTCTACACGGTAACCCCCAAGAGCACCTTCGACCCGGACCTGCCGGCGGTCTATTGGCAGCTCGCCGTCGAGGTGCCGGCCGCCGCCGCCAGCCTCAATACCGGCCGCATGGCGATCGCCATGACGCCGACCTCGATCGACTACTATGCCAAGGTGGCGTGGACCGACCGGGCGCCGCTGATGGTGCAGACCCGGATCGTCGATTCCTTCGAGGCCACCCGCAAGATCGTGGCGGTGGCGCGCGAGTCGATCGAGCTGCGCGCCAACTACGTGCTGCAGCCCGACCTGCGCAATTTCGAGGCGATGTACTATTACGGCCCCCAGCCGATCGTGCGGGTGCGCATCATCGCCAAGCTGGTCCGCATGCCCGACCGGCAGATCATCGGCGTCGCCTCGTTCGAGCGCTGCGTGCGGGCGCGCGCCGACAAGGTGCCCAAGGTGGTCGAGGCCTTCGACCAGGCGCTGGGCAGCGTCATGAAGCGGCTCGTGTCGTGGACGCTGCGCACGCCGCCGCCGCGTCCGCCCGAGGAGTCGGCGAGCTACGACATCGCGCGCTTCCGCAACCCGGCCAACGCGGTGAACGACAGCGAAGGCTGCCCGCGCGGCAACAACGCCGAAGGCGTGCCGCTGGCGGAGGAATAGGGCTCTCGCGCCGCCTCGTACTCTTCCGGTCGGGCAGGGCATTCGCTCAAGGCGGTCATCCCTTCACCATCGACCAGGCGAGGTCGGCCAGGGCGCGGGCGCGGTTGCCGTACAGGGTGGCGGTCTCCGAGGACGCGTTGCCGTCGAGGCCGCGCTTGTAGACGCCCTGCACGATGGCGGCGAGGCGGAACAGCGAGAAGGCGAGGTAGAAGCTCCACGACGGCACCTCGGCCCGGCCGGTGCGTCGCGCATAGGCGGCGAGATACTCCTGCTCGGTCGGGATGCCGAACGCCCGCAGGTCGACCCCGGCATAGCCGCCGGAGGCGCCGAAGCCCTCGCCGAAATGATACATCATGCAATTGTAGCCGAGGTCGGCCAGCGGATGGCCGAGCGTGCTGAGCTCCCAGTCGAGCACGGCGATGATGCGCGGCTCGGTCGGGTGCACGATGGTGTTGCCGAGCCGATAGTCGCCGTGGTTGATGCGCGTCTCGTCGCCCGGCGGAACATTGGCCGGAAGCCAGGCCTTCAGGGCTTCCATCGATTCGATGTTCTCGGTCCTCGAAAGATCGTACTGGCTCGACCAGCGATTGATCTGGCGCTCGATATACTGGCCCTCGCGCCCGAAATCGCCGAGGCCGACGGCGCGATAATCGACGTTGTGGATGCGGGCGAGCACGTCGTTCATCGAATCGAATATCTTGCCGCGGTCTGCCGGGGATATTCCCGGCATTTTCGCATCGCCGAGAATGCGGCCCGGCAGAAACTCCATGAGGTAGAAGTCGGTGCCGATCACCGATTGGTCACGGCAGAGCGCGTACGGCCTGGGCACCGGTACATTAGTATGATCGGCGAGGGCCTTGATGACCCGATACTCACGATCGACCTGATGGGCCGACGGCAGCAGCTTGCCCGGTGGCTTCTTGCGCAGGACATACATGCGGCCGGCGCCATCGGTCACGTGGAACGTCGGATTGCTCTGCCCTCCCTCGAACTGGAGGACTCGGATGGCTCCATGAAAGCCGTCGACATTGGCTTTCATGTAGCCGGCGAGCCGCTCCTCGTCGAGCACGTGGGCGGGCCGAACGGGCGTCAGGTTTTCTGGCAACTCGGACATCGGTATGGCGCTTGGTGTGTCGTTTCCGGGCCTTCGGTTCTAGCCGCAGCACGATGGAATATCGAGGGATGTTTGTCGATCCAGGGGCGTAGCGAGTCACAAGACGGTACATCCGCCGTCGAATCCGAAGAGGGAACAATGTCCATACTCCGCCATCTTCCGTATGCGATTCTGTCGGCGGGCTTGCTCGCGGCAGGGAGCGCCTCGGCACAGTCGATGTGGTCCATCGACCGGCGCGAAGAGATGCAGCAGGAACGCATCGACCAGGGAAGGCGCACCGGAACGCTGACGCCGGGCGAATACCATCGCCTCGACCGGGCCCAGGATCGCATCGACGACTACGATCGACGGGCGCGTCGCGACGGCGTCGTGACGCGGCACGAGCGTCAGAACCTCGACAACATGCTCGATCGCCAGGGCCGGGCGATCCATCGCGAGACGCACGACAACCAGCGCGCCGACCGTCGGGGATGGGGTGACCGCGATGGCTGGCGGCACAGCGGCTGGGGCCACGACGACCGGCGCCGCGACGGCTGGGGTCACAACGACTGGCGGCGCGACGGGCGCGATCACGACCACGGGCGCCGCGATGGCTGGAACAACGGCCGGCACGAGGGATGGACGCGGGGCGAGCACAATGGCTGGGACGGCAATCGGCCGCGCGGCATCGAGCGGCGCGACGAGCGCGCCGAGCATCGCATCGACAACGGCCGGCGCGACGGATCGCTGACCCACGGCGAGGCCAATCGCCTGCAGGGCCAGCAGCACCGGATCGATCGCTACGAAGGCCGTGCCCGCGCCGACGGCGGCGTCTCGCCGCACGAGCGCAACCGCATCGACACCATGCAGAACCGGCAAAGCCGCGACATCCACAACGCCCGGAACAACAGCCGCACGGCGCCGCAGCCGGGGAGCCAGCCGGGTGGTTCGCGCAATTGGGGCGGCTGGCAGCATCAGCCGCAGCAGGCGGGCAACCCGCAGCCCCGAGGCGGATCGCGCAACGGGAATGGCGGGTGGCAGCGTCAACCCCAGGCGAGCGCGCCGGCGCCGGTCACGCAGCCGTCGGGCGGCAACCGGAACTGGGGCGGTAACAACGGTGGCTGGGGCATGCGCCAGGCGAGCGGCCCTGCGCCGGCGCCGGCCATGCAGCCGCAGGGCGGCAACCGCGGCTGGGGCGGCAATGGCGGTGGCTGGGGCATGCGCCAGGCCAACTCGCCGTCTCCCGGGCCGGCCATGACCCGTTCCGGCGGTCGACGGGGGCGTTGATCACGACTGCCCGAGAGGTCGCAGACGCGACCTCTCGAGCGCGCCAACTTTTCGGTTCCCCTCCCCAGCTTCGCTAATCGAACCTGGGGAGGTTTCGCCGTCTAAGGGCTTTTGGCCGCTCTGGTAGAGAGGTTGCTCATTGGGTCCTCTCCGCCCGCGCAAGCGGGGGGAGAGGAAGGGGCCCCGCGCATAGCGCGGGGGAGGAGAGGTGGGTGGATGCCCCGGCACCGAACCCAGCGAGCACGCGACCTTCGCTGCGACCGAGACAAATCTGCTCCTGGGCGGCGCCCCATGACCCACCTCTCCTAGCCTCTCCCCCCGCTGCGCGGGCGGAGAGGAACATGAGGCTTTGAATCCTCTCCGCCCGCGTCAGCGGACGTCCGTCAGTGCACCTGGCGCTGCCGGTCGCCCCAGTATGGCTTGCGCAGCTCGCGCTTCAGGATCTTGCCGGTCGGGTTGCGCGGCAGCGCGTCGACGAAATCGACCGACTTGGGCAGCTTGTAGCCGGCGATGCGTTCGCGCGCCCAGCCGATCAGCGCGCCCGCCGTGACCTCGGCATCCGGCTTCCTCACCACGACGGCCTTCACCGCCTCGCCCCAGCGCTCGTCGGGCACGCCGATCACGGCGACGTCGGCGACGGCCGGGTGTCCGAACAGCGCGCTCTCGACCTCGGCCGGGTAGATGTTCTCGCCGCCCGACACGATCATGTCCTTCACGCGGTCGTAGATGTAGAGGTAGCCCTTGTCGTCGAGATAGCCGGCATCGCCGGTGAAGAACCAGTCACCCTGGATGGCGCGCTCCGTCGCCTCGGGCAGGCGCCAGTAGCCGCCCATGATCTGCGGCGAGCGCACGGCGATCTCGCCGACCTCGCCCACCGGCATGTCGCGCCCGTCCTCGCCGACGATGCGCAGCTCGACGCCCTTCTGGGCATGGCCGCACGACAGCAGCTTGCGGACGTCGCCCGGATCATGGTCGTGCGGCGGCAGCAGGGTGATGGCGCCGGTCGTCTCGGTGAGCCCGTAGACCTGCTGGAACCCGCAGGGAAAGATCCCGAGTGCCTGGCGCAGCAGCTCGGCCGGGATCGGCGCCGCGCCATAGACGATCAGGCGCAGGCTCGACAGATCGGTCTCGCGGATCTGGGGCGCCTGGACCAGGAACAGGATCATCGCCGGCACCAGCAGCATCACCTGGAGCTTCTCCCGCTCGACGATCCGCAGGATCTCGGCCGGCACGAACTCGCGCACCACGTGGTTGGTGGCACCCGAGAACAGCCCGGCGACACCCCAGCCGGCGCCGCCGATGTGGAACATCGGCAGGCAGACGAGGTTGGGGACATCTGGCCCGAGCAGCCACGTCTCGGTCCACAAGGGCAGCATCCAGGCAAAATTGGCGTTGGTGAGCTCGGCCCCCTTGGGCAGGCCGGTGGTGCCGCTGGTGTAGAACTGGACGGCCGTGTCGCCCGGCCCGGCAGGAAGGCCGGGGTCGGTCGGCGGCTGGCGGTCGCGCCACCCCTCGAACGACTCCCAGGCGGGGTGGCGGCTGCCCATGGCCACGATCTTGCGCACGCTCTTGAGCTGGTCGCGGAGCCTGTCGATGACGGGAAAGAACTCCTCGCCGACGAATAGCAGCTCGGCCTCCGCGTCGTTGACGATGTGCAACACTTCCGGCGGTGCCAGCCGCCAGTTCACCGAGACCATGACCGCGTTGGCCTTGGCCGTGCCGAACAGCAGCTCGAAGAACAGGTCGCTGCTCTTGTCGAGATGGGCGATCCGCGCCTGGGAGCGGACGCCTTCGGCGATCAGGCCGTTGGCCACCCGGCTGGCCGCGCCGTCGAGCGCGGCATAGGTCGTCGACCGTCCGGCGTGGACGATGGCCACGGCGTCGGGACGCTCGGCGGCGTGCCGTCTGGTGATGTCGGCCAAGCCTGCGATCTCGATGCCCATTCTTCTTTCCTCGTGCGATGCGCTTACCCGAGGGGCCGGCATATGCGGCTGTTTCGGGCCGAATTCAAGTTCGGTTCGCCGCGGGCACCGGGCGCCTTGCATCCCATCGAGATCAGCCCGGCGATTGGCGATTCCATCGAGCCGGGATTGCCCGAAGGGTCGGCAGCGTGCCCGGTTCGGCTGTTCCAGCCCGACGGAATGTGCTCTAGGGTCGATCGAGGTATCGACGGGGATTCGACGAGGACATGAGCAAGAGAATTCTGGTCACCGGCGGCGCGGGCTTCCTGGGATCGCATCTGTGCGAACGCCTGCTGGCGGACGGCAACGACGTGCTGTGCGTCGACAACTACTTCACCGGCAGCAAGCAGAACATCACGGCGTGCCTCGGCAACCCGCGCTTCGAGCTGATGCGGCACGACGTGACCTTCCCGCTCTACGTCGAGGTCGACGAGATCTACAATCTCGCCTGCCCGGCCTCGCCGATCCACTACCAGCACGACCCTGTCCAGACGACCAAGACCAGCGTCCACGGCGCGATCAACATGCTCGGCCTGGCCAAGCGGACGCGCGCCAAGATCTTCCAGGCCTCGACCAGCGAGGTCTACGGCGACCCGACCGTGCACCCGCAGGTCGAATCCTATCGCGGCAACGTCAATCCCCTGGGGCCGCGTGCCTGCTACGACGAGGGCAAGCGCTGCGCCGAGACGCTGTTCTTCGACTATTGGCGCCAGCACAAGCTGCGCATCAAGGTGGCGCGAATCTTCAACACCTACGGCCCGCGCATGCATCCCAACGACGGGCGTGTAGTGTCGAACTTCATCGTCCAGGCGCTGAAGGGCGAGGACATCACGATCTACGGCGACGGCATGCAGACCCGCGCCTTCTGCTATGTCGACGACCTGATCGCGGGCTGGCTGCGCCTGATGGATCACACGCCGGACGACTTCACCGGCCCGGTCAATCTCGGCAACCCGGTCGAGATGCCGATCAGGCATCTCGCCGAGAAGGTCATCCAGATCGTCGGCGGCAAGTCGAGGATCGTCCAGGCGCGCCCGCTGCCGGTCGACGACCCGCTGCAGCGCTGCCCCGACATCTCGCTGGCGCGCGAGAAGCTCGGCTGGGAGCCCAGGGTGCCTCTGGACCAGGGGCTTGCCAGGACGATCGAGTACTTCGACACGCTGCTGCGCAGCAACAGCCAGGTCAGCCGGGTCGGGCGGTAGATATTTCTCCTCCCCAGCTTCGCCGCTACGGAGTGGTCACGACTCATGTTTCTCCCGCTGACGCGGGCGGAGAAGATGCGAAGCCTCATGTTCCTCTCCGCCCGCGTAGCGGGGGGAGAGGCTAGGAGAGGTGGGTCATGGGGCGCCGCCCAGGGAAAGCATGGTGCTCGCCGTCAATGTCGATGACGAGTTTCCGCCAGACGCAGGCGAAATCGGCGAAGCAAGGACCGATCGGATGCTGGCGGCGGAAATTGATGCCGTCCATGCGCTTGGCACGCAGCAGCTCACAGACGATCTTCTCGGGAGGCGTACTGTCGCGGCGAAGCTCGCGCACTCGCTCGGTTCGGTGCTGGGGCATCCACCCACCTCTCCTCTCCCGCGCCATGCGCGGGGCCCCTTCCTCTCCCCCCGCTTACGCGGGCGGCGAGGACCCCATGAGCGGCCTCCATCCCGATCCGTAAGCAGGACCATCAGCTTAGATGTGTCCACTCCTCCCCACGCAAAGCGTGGGGCGGGGCGTGATCACTGTGCCGCCACCCCGCGCGGCAGGGCGTTGACCACGGAGGCGCGGCCCGAGGTCATCTCGTCGTGGATCCACCTGTAGGTCTTCTCCATGCCGTCCTCGAGGCGGATGGAGGGGGCCCAGCCGAGCAGCTTCTTGATCAGGTCGTTGTCGCTGTTGCGGCCGCGCACGCCCTTCGGCGCGTCGAGCTTGTAGCTGCGCCTGAGCTTCACGCCGGCGATCTTCTCGACGATGTCGACCAGCCGGTTGATGCTCACCAGCTCGTCGCTGCCGATGTTCAGCGGCTCGACGATGTCGCTCTCGGCCAGGCGGATGGTGCCGTCGGTGCAATCGTCGATGTACATGAAGGAGCGGGTCTGCTCGCCGTCGCCCCAGATCTCGATCTCGTGCCTGCCGGAGAGCTTGGCGGCGATGACCTTGCGGCAGATTGCGGCCGGCGCCTTCTCGCGGCCGCCGTCGTAGGTGCCCTCGGGCCCATAGACGTTGTGATAGCGGGCGACGCGGGTGGCGATTCCGTAATCCTCGCGGTAGTGCCGCGCCATGCGCTCGCTGAACAGCTTCTCCCAGCCGTAGCCGTCCTCCGGCATGGCCGGATAGGCGTCTTCCTCCTTGAGCGCCGTGACGTCGGTGCGGGTCTGCTTGTCGCCGTTGTAGACGCAGGCCGACGACGAGTAGAAGAAGCGCTCGGTGCCGGCCTCCTTGGCGGCCACCAGCATGTGGGTGCTGATCAGCACCGACAGCATGCACTCGGCCTTGTGGGTCTCGATGAAGCCCATGCCGCCCATGTCGGCGGCGAGGTTGTAGATCATGCGGGCACCCTTGGCGGCGGCCCGGCAGGGCTCGAGCAGGGCGAGGTCGCCGACCTGATTTTCGACGCCGGGAACCTTCTGATACCACTCGTCGAGCGGCTTTACGTCGACGGCGCGGATCCTGGTGTGGCCGCGCTGCTGCAGCACACGCACCAGATGGCCGCCGATGAAGCCACCGGCGCCCGTGACGACCACGAGATCATTCTTCGACATGGAGGGGCCTTTCACGCGGGGAGAGGGCACTTATCAAACATTTCAAAGGCTTGCCACATTGGCGGCGGCGGGCTCGGCAGGCCGTCCGCAGCACTCCGGGGGGCAGGCCGGGCTGCCCGTTTGCGCGCCCCGGGCATTGCCGTCAAGTCGTCGCGAGAAATCGATGGCCGCTCCGGCCGATCTCCTATAGCACTCGCGAAACTCTTCCCTGTCGAGGCGTCGTGCCGGCCGTTGCTGCTGTCGTCATCCAGACCGGATCGGGCGGATGACCTACGTTCTCGGGCTCAATGCCTTTCACGCCGATGCCGCCGCCTGCCTCGTCAAGGATGGCACCCTGGTGGCCGCCGTCGAGGAGGAACGCTTCCGGCGCATAAAGCATTGGGGCGGCTTCCCGAGCGAGGCCATCAAGTACTGCCTGGCGGAGGCCGGCATCGACCTCGCCGAGATCGACCATGTCGCCGTCAACAGCGACAACCGGGCCAACCGCTGGCGCAAGCTCGCCTACGTCCTGACGTCGGGCGTCAGCCCGTCCTACGTCCTGGGCCGCCTGCGCCAGCGCGGCGAGCGCGCCGACGTCGCCGGCAATCTCGCCCGCGCCCTGCCCGGCGAGCGGTTCCGTGGCACCGTCCATGCCGTCGAGCATCACCTGTGCCACCTCGCCTCGGCCTTCCTGGTGTCGCCCTACGACAAGGCCGTCGCGGTGTCGGTCGACGGCTTCGGCGATTTCTCCTCGGCCGCCTGGGGGCTGGGCGAGGGGGGCGCACTCTCGGTCGACGGCCGCGTCTACTTCCCGCATTCGCTCGGCGTCTTCTACGAGGCGATGACCCAGTTCATCGGCTTCCCGCACTATGGCGACGAGTACAAGGTGATGGGCCTCGCGCCCTACGGCGAGCCGCGCCACGTCGAGGCCATGAGCAAGATCGTTCGCCCCGGGCGGGACGGCACCTTCACGCTCGACCTGCGCTACTTCCGGCATGCCTCGGGCGAGGGGGCGAGCTACCAGGTGAAGGACGGCATCCCGTCGGGCGGCCGGCTGTGGAGCGACGCGCTGATCGACCTGCTCGGGTCGGCGCGCGATCCGGCGGCGCCACTCGAGGATCGCCATCGCGACATCGCCCGCTCCGCCCAGGCGACCTACGAGAATGCCTTCTTCAATCTGCTGGAGGCGGTGTATCGGCGCCATGGCGTCGACGCGCTCGTGCTGGCCGGCGGCTGCGCCTACAACTCGGTCGCCAACGGCAAGGTGCTGGAGCGCTCGCCGTTCAGGAAGCTCTATGTCCAGTCGGCCGGCGGCGATGCCGGCGGCGCGATCGGCGCGGCCTTCGCCACCTGGCACAAGCTGGGTGGCGCCGGGGCCAGGCGGCGCTTCGTCATGGACCATGCCTACTGGGGCCCGTCCGCGACACCGGACCAGATCGCCAACGCGATCGCCGATCGCCGCGCCGATTTCGATGCCGCGGGCTGCGCCATCGAGCGCATCGCCGACGAGGCGACCTTGTGCGGGCGCACCGCGCAGGCGATCTCGGAAGGCAAGGTGATCGGCTGGTTCCAGGGCCGGCTGGAATGGGGCCCGCGCGCGCTCGGCAACCGCTCGATCCTGGGCGATCCGCGGCGCGCCGACATGAAGGACATCCTCAACCTCAAGATCAAGCGGCGCGAATCGTTCCGGCCGTTCGCGCCCTCGATCCTGCGCGAGGCGGTGCCGGCGTGGTTCGAGACCGACGACGACGTGCCCTTCATGATGCAGGTCTTCCGTATCCGCGCGGAGAAGCGCAAGGAGATCCCGGCCGTCACCCATGTCGACGGCACCGGCCGGCTGCAGACCGTGACGTGGGCGGGCAACCCGCGCTACGCCCGGCTGATCGAGGCGTTCAACGCGCTCACCGGCGTGCCGATGGTGCTCAACACCAGCTTCAACGAGAACGAGCCGGTCGTGTGCAAGCCGGAAGAGGCGATCGACTGCTTCCTGCGGACGAAGATGGACGTCCTCGTGCTGGGTGATACGCTGATCGCACGATGATCTCGTTCACCGTCAACGGCACGGTACGCCAGATCGACGCCGAGGCCGACAAGCCGCTGCTCTGGGTGTTGCGCGAGGATCTCGATATCCTCGGGCCGAAGTTCGGCTGCGGCGTGGCGGCGTGCGGCGCCTGCACGGTGCACGTCGACGGCGCGGCGGTGCGCGCGTGCGCGATGCCGGTGGCCAGCGTCGCCGGCCGCAGCGTGGTCACCATCGAAGGGCTGGGGCAGGCCGGGCTGCATGCCGTGCAGAAGGCGTGGATCGAGCAGCAGGTCCCGCAATGCGGCTACTGCCAGCCGGGCTTCATCATGGCCGCGGCGGCGCTCCTGAAGGCGACACCCCGGCCGACCGACAGCGACATCGACGAGGCGCTGTCCAACATATGCCGCTGCGGCACCTACAGCGCCATTCGCCGCGCCGTGCACCGCGCGGCGGCGCTGCTGGGCGGCGGGTCGTGAAATTCACCCGGCGCAAGGCGATCATCGGCGGCATCGTCGGTGGCGGCCTGCTGGGTGTCGGGTTCTGGTTCGCCTACGAACGTGATCGCCTGGGCGGCCGCAACTTGTTCAACGTCAAGCCGGGCGAGGCGGGCCTGAGCGGCTGGGTGAAGATCACGCGCGACGATCGGGTCATCGTCGCGGTGCCGCGGGCCGAGATGGGGCAGGGCGTCCAGACGGCGCTGGCCATGCTGGTCGCCGAGGAGATGGATGCGCGCTGGGACCAGGTCACGGTCGAGGACCCGCCCGAGGACGGCGTCTATCGCAACGTCGACATCCTGATCGACGGCTTGCCGCTCTCGCCGGAAGAGACGGGCACCATCGTCGACGTGGCGCATTGGCTTGCGACCAAGGCGGCGGGCGTGCTGGGGGCCGTGGCGACCGGCGGATCGACGGCGGTGCGCGATGCGTGGCTGCCGATGCGCACCGCCGGCGCGGTGGCGCGCGACCTGCTGCTGCGTGCCGCCAGCCGCAAGGCCGGCGTTCCGGTCGACAGGCTGGAGGTGCGCGATGGCGCAATCCTGCTCAGGAAGGACGCGAGCCGGGTCGCGACCTTCGGCGAGCTGGTCGACCAGATCGGCGACCTCGCGTCGCGGCCTCCGCCGCCCCTGAAGCCCGCTTCCGAGTTCAGGCTGATCGGCAAATCGCTGCCGCGACTCGACGTGCCCGCCAAGGTGACGGGTGCGGCGGTCTTCGGTGTCGATGTCCGCATGCCCGGCATGATCTATGCCGCGGTGCGCAACGCGCCGACCTTCGGCGGCAGCGCATACGGCTTCAAGGTCCAGGGAGGCCTGCCCGGGGGCGTCGAGAAGGTCGTGATCGTGCCGGGTGGCATCGCGGCGCTCGGGACGAGCTGGTGGCGGGCCAACAGGTTCCTGATGGACGGGCTCGAGGTCGACTGGACGGCCGGTCCGGAGCCCGGGCTCGACAGCGCCGGCCTTTGGCAGCGCTACGCCGACCTGCTGGCCACCGGCGAACCCGCGCTGGTTCGCACCGCCGGCGCGGAGAGCCGGCCGGCCGAGCCCCGGATCCTCGAGGCGACCTATCGCGCACCCTATCTCGCGCACACGCCGATGGAGCCGATGAACTGCACGGCACGGGTCACCCGGCGCGACGGCGGCGCGGCCGCCGTCGAGATCTGGATGCCAAACCAGTCGCTGACGATGATGCGCTATATCGCCGCCAGGACGGCCGGGACCGATCAGGCCGATGTCACGGTGCACACGACGTTCCTGGGCGGCGGGTTCGGCCGCCGGGCCGAGGTCGACCTGGTACGCCAGGCAGTGACATGTGCGCTCGCCGTTCCCGGGCGCCCGGTCCAGGTCCTGTGGTCGCGCGAGGAGGACATCCGTCACGACTACTACCGGCCAATGGCGCTCGCGCGCTGGCGCGCCGAGCTCGATCTGTCGGGCGGGTCGCCGAAGCTCGCCGGCGTGAGCAAGCGCCAGGTGGCGCAATCGCCGGCCGACCAGTTCGCGGCACGCGTCATCGGCCTGCCGGCCCAGGGCAAGCCCGAAGGCAACGCCGTCGAGAACCCGCCCTACGCCTTCCCGTCCTACCGGCTCGAGGCCATCGTCCCCGAGGGCAGCGTCCCGGTCGGCTTCTGGCGATCGGTCGGTCACTCGCATACCGCCTTCTTCGACGAGAGCTTCATCGACGAGTTGGCGGTCGCCTTGCGCAAGGACCCTTTCGCGTTCCGCCGAGAGCTGCTCGCCGGCAAGCCGAGGCACCTCGCCGTTCTGGAGACGGCGGCCCGCGAGGCCGGTTGGGGCCAGCCGCTGCCGGCGGGATTGGGCCGCGGCATTGCGCTGCGCGCCTCGTTCGGCTCGATCGTCGCCCAGGTCGCCGAGGTGGCCGTGCCCGACGGCCAGACGGTACAGGTCAAGCGCGTGACCTGCGCCATCGATTGCGGTCCGGTGGTCAATCCGGCGATCGTGCGCGCCCAGATGGAAAGCGGCATCGTCTACGGCCTGTCGGCCGCGCTCTATGGCGAGATCACCCTGGCCAACGGCGCGGTCGAGCAGGCCAATTTCCCCGACTACGACGCGGTGCGCCTGGCCGACGCGCCGATCATGTCGATTCATCTCGTCGACAGCAGATCGACTCACATCGGCGGCGTCGGCGAGCCCGGCACGCCGCCGATCGCCCCGGCCGTCGCCAACGCCGTGTTCGCCGCCACCGGCAAGCGTCTGCGCACCCTGCCGCTGCGCCTCGGGTGACCGGCGCATCGCTTCCGGAAAGCGGGCGCCTCCCTCGGAGCTTGCCGAAGGCCCGATCGTGAATCATGCGCCTTGCGCGGGTGCATGGCTTCGTACATGCCAAAAAATCGTCATCCCGAGCGGAGCTGTCCGATCAGGCGCTGTTTACAGCGCCATTGGCAGCGCAGTCGAGGGACCTTTCTTGCTGGTGCTGGAAAATGAAGGGTCCCTCCACTGCGCCTCGCTGCGCTCGGCTTCGGTCGGGATGACGGAGGTTTTTGCGTATGCGAATACCCTGTGAGCGGGCGTGTCGCTCGTGGGCATCTCGCCCGCGGGTCTCAGGGGCATGACAGGAAGATCACAGGCATTGCCCACGGTGCAGCGGCACCGGATGCCCGGTTGATGTAGCATCGTGACGCCGGCGCTGGAGCGCCGGCGGGAAAGCGAGGGTCGGATCGTGCGTGTCCTGGTTGCGGGCGGAGCAGGCTACATCGGCTCGCATACGTGCAAGGCGCTTGCCGAGGCCGGCCACCAGCCGATCGTCTACGACAACCTGCACACCGGCCACGACTGGGCCGTCAAGTGGGGGCCGCTGGAGCGCGGCGACCTCAACGATCGCGCTGCGCTTTCCGCCGCGATGCGCCGGCATCGCCCGGAGGCGGTGATCGACTTCGCCGCCCTGGCCTATGTCGGCGATTCGATGAAGGAGCCGACCGAGTACTATCGCGTCAATGTCGGCGGGACGATCGCGCTGCTCGAGGCGATGCAGGCGCACGACGTCGGCTCGATCGTGTTTTCCAGCACCTGCGCGACCTACGGCGTGCCCGAGCGCATGCCGATCGTCGAGACCATGGCGCAGCAGCCGATCAATGCCTACGGCCGGTCCAAGCGCATGGCCGAGGAGATCCTGCGCGACGCCTGTGCCGCCCACGGGCTGGGGGCGATCGCCCTGCGCTATTTCAATGCCGCAGGGGCCGATCCGGACGGCCAGCTCGGCGAGGAGCACGATCCGGAGCCGCATCTCATTCCCCTGGTGCTGCAGACGGCGCTCGGCCTGCGTCCATCGATCGCGATCTTCGGCACCGACTACGACACGCCGGACGGCACCTGCGTGCGCGACTACGTGCATGTGAGCGATCTGGCGTCCGCCCATGTCGCGGCGCTCGCGGCCTGCCGTCCCGGCCGTTTCGTCGCCTACAATCTCGGGACCGGTAGCGGCGCCAGCATCAACGAGGTCATTGCGCGGGCGCGCGCCATCACCGGCCGGCCGATCCGCGCGGAAGCCGCCGCGCGGCGGCCCGGCGACCCGCCGTTCCTGGTGGCCGATGCCTCGCTGGCGAGGCAGTCCCTGGCGTGGACCAGCCCGCGCTCCGGTCTCGACGGCGTCATCGAGACGGCGTGGCGATGGATGACCACGCATCGCACGCAGGCGATGGCCACGCCCGGGCCGCGTTGAAGTCCCTCGCATGGCGTTCATCGACGACATCACGCCGCTGCTGATCACCCACGACGAGATCCAGAACATCGAGCGCACGCTCGCCAGGCTCGCCTGGGCGCGCCGCATCGTGGTGATCGACAGCGGCAGCACGGACGGCACCCTCGAGGTCCTGGCCAGGACCCGAGGAGCCGAGGTCCATCATCGCGCCTTCGACAGCTTCGCGGGGCAATGCAATTTCGGCCTGGCGCTGGTGAGGTCGCCATGGGTCCTGTCGATGGATGCGGATTACGAGCTCAGCGACGCGCTGGTTGCCGAGTTGCACGCTCTTCAGCCTGCGGCCGGGCAGGCAGGGTTCCGCGCGCGCTTCGTCTATCGCATCCATGGCCGGCCGCTGCGCGGCTCGCTCTATCCGCCGCGGACCGTGCTCTACCGCATCGCCGGTGCGCGTTACGAGAACGAGGGGCACGGCCATCGCATCCGGCTGGACGGCCCGGTCGCCGACCTGAAGGCACCGATCCATCACGATGACCGCAAGCCGCTGGCGCGCTGGCTGAATTCGCAGCTCGGCTATGCCGCCCGTGAGGCCGCCCATCTGATGGCGGCGCCGCGCGCCAGCCTGTCGCGCGCCGACCGGATCAGGCTGATGGGATGGCCGGCGCCGATGCTGGTCTTCGTGTACGTGCTGCTCGCCAAGGGTGCGCTGCTCGACGGGCCGGCCGGCTGGTTCTATGCCTTTCAGCGCCTGCTCGCCGAGGTGCTGCTCGCCCTCGAGCTGCTCGACCGCCGGCTGGCCGGCGCGCCGCCCCGTACGGGCTGACCGGCGTGGCCTGAGTCAGCGCGAGATAAAGCCCCAAGGTCAAAAGGGTCTGGGGCCGCAGGGTGCCGGGCAGGGGTGTTGGCGCCCTTGACAACGCTTGGTGTTGTTGGCATAGTCGCCAACATTAAAGCGACACTGATCACCCACTTCAAACGAGTGTCTACCGAAGGCGCGGTGATGGAGTTGATCGCGTGGCGCGTGCCGTCTCCGGTTTCTCCGAGCCGGCACGACTTCAAGTATCGGGCCGCATACGTGGTCGGCGGTGAGCGCATCGTTGGCTTCGACAACGAGCGTGGCAAGGGCGACCACATGCATGTCGGCAATCGGGAGCGGCCCTACGTTTTCACGACAGTGGAGCAGCTGGTCGAGGATTTCATCGCGGCGGTCGATGCCGTACGGAGGCAGAAGTGACGAAGCGAACCCTGACGATCCGCCTGTCGCCGGACTGGAAGGCGGACCTGCGGGCGACCGCCCGCAAGGCGGCAGCCACGACGTACCAGGGGGAGGTGCTGGCATTCGACACGCCGGCGACGTTCTTTGGACGCCTGACGGAGCGCCGCTGGGAATTGGTGCGGGCCACTCAGGGCAAGGGCGCCCTGTCGATACGTCAGATCGCTCGACTGGTGTCCCGCGACGTGAAGCGCGTCCACGAGGACGTCACCGACCTGATCGAGCTCGGCCTGTTGGAGCGAGACGAGAAGGGCGTCCAGTGCCCGTTTGCCCGCATCCATATAGACATGGAACTCGCGGCCGAGGCGGCCTGACGGGCGGCCTGTGACGGCGGTGAGGCACTGCACGGCCGGGTCAACGGCACGACGGCCGCGGAGGCCTGTCGTCTGTTGCCGGTAGAACGAGGAGCGGGCCCCCATTGCCCGGGCTGTTGGACCACAAGCCCTCGGCAAACCAAGAGCCTGCGGCGTGCCTTCCAGCGCCTGTTCGCCGAGGTGCTGCTCGCCCTCAAGCTGCTCGACCGCCGGCTGTCCGGCACGCCGCCCCGCTCGGGTTGACCCCGAGATGCCTGCGCTGCGCGCTCCCCGTTCAGAAGACGAACTCAGGACCGTCGATGTAGCGGAACTTGTCCAGCGCGTCCTTTCGCAGCGTGAATCCCAGTCCCGGCCGGTCGGGCGCGTGCACCGTCCCATCCGGACGGATGTCGAACGGCTCCTCGAAGAGTTCCCACATCATCGGCATGTAGCCCTGGGTCACTTCCAGGATGTGGCAGTTCGGCGCCGACATCGCGACGTGCAGGCTCGCGGCGAACAGCACGCCGCTGCCCCAGGCATGCGGCGCCAGGCGCACGCCATGAGTGCTGGTGAGGGCGGCGATCCGCCTGATCTCGGTCATGCCGCCGGCCCGCGCCACGTCGGGCTGTGCGATGTCCAACGCCCGTCGTTCCAGCAGGTCGGCGAAGTCGAACCGCGTGAACTCCCGCTCTCCGGACGCGATCGGGATGATCGTGGACCGCCGCACCTCGGCCTGGCCGGCGTGGTCGTCCGGGGTTACCGGCTCCTCGAACCAGGCGATGTCGTATTCCTCGAGTTCCCGTGCCAGACGGATCGCGGTCGCGACCTCCAGCGACCCATGGGCGTCGATCATCAGCTCCGCCTTCGGGCCGATGCCGCGCCGGGCCGCGCGGACGCGCCGGACGCAGTTCTCGATCGAGAACCCGTCGCGCCCGACCACGCGCATCTTCACCGCGGTGAACCCCTTCGCCGCATATCCGCCCAGCTCGGCCTCGGCCTCCTCGCCCGGTGCCCAGCCGCCACTGGCGTAGCCGCGGATCGAGCTGCGCGTCGCCCCCAGCGCATGGTATAGCGGCACGCCGAGCGCCTGCGCCTTGACGTCCCAGATCGCGATGTCCACGCCCGCGATTGCCTCCATGATCACGCCGCGCCGGCGGCTCTCGTCGGCCTGGGTCACGCCGCGCTCCAACGCCGGCCTGGCTCGGGAGCCGTTGTACATCTTCTCGAAGATGCGCTCCGAGAAGATCGGGTCCTCGCCCTGGCATTCCGGCGCCAGCTCGTGATCTACCACCGCCTGGACGATGGGTGGAGAGCCGAGCGCGGCACCGATGCCGACGAGCCCGGCGTCGGTCTCGACGCGGATCAGGGTCGCGTCGCTCTTGACCTTGGTGCCGAGGTCGGTGCGATGCCTGTTGCGTTCCGGCACCGGGGCAGACATTTGAATGGCCTGGACCTTGGTGATCTTCATCGACGGTTCCCTGGGTTTGATCTCGCCGGCACCGTAGCCGCAGCCCTGTTGCGGTCCAAGTCGTCGAGCCGGCGCGGGTTGCGGCCTCGAACAGCGGAGATCTCATGAAATGGAGCGAACGACCAAAGGCGCATCGCTGGGCGATCATTGGGGCATTCGTCGGTATGGCCGTCGGCGCCGTAGCCGTGTTCGAGTACGCCTACCATGGCTCAACGCTTGATCGATACCTGATCATGGCGGGCGGCTTGCTGATTGGGGGTGCAATCGGCGCTCTGCTTTCGCGCCTCGCGCCTTAGAGCCGATTGCACCAAGCGGGCAGGCCGGGCTTCGGAAGCGGGGGAAGGCCGCTGACAAGGGTGATGTCAGTCGACCCTGTCAAGTTTGACGGGTGCCCACTCCCCGGAGGACGCGACTCGGCCTCGGGACGCGCTTGCGGGAGGGGCGGAGCCGCCCGCAGGCAGAAGCGCCGGGATTGCGCGGCGCGCAGAGCGACCCTGCGGGAATGTGGCCCCATCGAGGTACTGGCGACATTGACGAGTTGAGATCGCCCCATAGACGCTTTGCTCGCGTGGGGAGTAGGGAACCATTGTGGCTCAGCGTAAGCATTGGAGAGACCGATGAAGGAAGTCACCTTCACCGGCTCTTTGTCGGAAGTTCAGAAAAGGGCGGAGGAATGGAAGGCGTCCAATCCTCACGCCAAGGTTATCGACGATGGCCCACCCATCAGCGTCGGCAATTGGGCTGGCCAGGTTGAGTCGGAAGGGACGGCTTGGTTCATCACCGTGAAGTACGAGGACCAGCCGTCGAGTTCGCCTTTCGTGAACATCCGCAGCCGATACCGTATCGTCCCCATCGGCGGCCCGGGCAGCGGTTGGGGCCTCGAGGTCGACGGCATCATCCGGCGATCCAGCCCCCGCGCGGTGGTGCTGGCGGCATATGTCGATGCCGTGCTCGCCGGCGCCAGCGAGGATGACGCCGGCTACATCGCTGCGGCGATCGAGCGACGCCCATGTCCGAGCTTCGAGGAAAGAATGGCGGTCTACTCGGCCACAGGCCAGCCACCACCGTCGCGCGACCCGTACAAGCGATCGTCCTAGCTGCTGTGGGTCGCGGCCTACTGCGGCCCACATCGCCGATCGCGCTCAAGGACGCGGTGAGGATGGTGCCGGGTAAGGGATTTGAACCCCTGACCTTCGGTTTACAAAACCGCTGCACTACCGCTGTGCTAACCCGGCAACTCATTGATCTGGCGGCACTTTCACGTCACCGATGACTTCGCCTGCACCTGGATGCGGGGAGCCTCGGGCCGTGCCCCTGATACGCCATGCCGATGGGGCAGGCAACGGGGCCGGCGACCGGCTGGCGACCTCTGTGCTGGCCACCGGCTTCGTTGTCCGCCGCGGCTTGGCGCGCCGTGGGCATCGGCGCGGTTACAGGCCCGTGCCGGGGCGAGACCTCTCAGGTCCCGCCGGCACGCGACTCCGGCAGCAGGGAGCGCAAGGCCTCGATCTTCGCCTCGTAGGCAACCTTGTCCGACGCCTTCAGGAGCTCCAGGTCGCTCCGGAGCTGATCGATGCGCTTGTCCGCGGCCTCGCGCTTCAGCCGCTCGACTTTGTGCCGCAGCGCCTCGATGTCCCGGTAGGCCGGGTTGGCGGTGCCGCCGGGCTTCTCCTCGATCAACGCGTGGACGGCTTCGAGCAGCTTGCCGATCTGCCGGCCGTAGCTCTCCTCGGCGAGGATCGCCTGCTCGGTCTCGGGCGACCTCGAGTTGCGCTGATTGACGATGACGTTGCCGAAGCTCCAGCCGGGATTGATCGGCTGTGTGAGGTCCTGCGGCGCGAACGACGAGGCCCAGGGCGCCCACAGGCGCATCCACAGGTCGGGCGCACCGCGATTGGTCGTGTCGTCTGTCATGGTGTCTCCCCCTTCGAGTGGCGAGTTGCGCTCGGCCGACGATACGGCGGATCGCCCCTCGGCGCCCGAGCCCATCCATATTCCGGGCCAACCGGCGCTTGCGCCGGCGAGGCGCCCCCGGTTCGGCGTTTCCTGTTGTCGACGGCGCCTTCCTCGGCCGAGATTGCCGCGGTGACCCCGCGTGTCGATCCTCCACTGCTGCCGCGCCTGCTGGTGCCGCGCCTGCCGTTCTTCTACGGCTGGGTCGTGCTGGGCTGCCTCTGCCTGGCGGGCTTCGCCCGCCAGGGGCCGGCGGTGGCCGTGCTGTCGGTCTTCGTCGTGCCGATGACCGATGCCTTCGGCTGGTCGCGCACCGAGATGGCCGGGGCGGTGTCGCTGGGCGGCGTGCTGGC
>JALHMO010000106.1 GCA_022844015.1 Reyranella sp.
AGCGACATGCCGCCGTTGAGCTGGGTGATCCAGTAGTTCAGGCCATCCGGATCGGCCGCCCGGCCAAAGTACCCGACATAGAGCTGACCAATCAGCTCGGCAGGCGTGTCGATCGGAAATGCCATCGTTCAGTGACCCTTGCGCATGAAAAATTTACATTGGGAAGCTGGATAACTGAAGCGGCCGCCTCACTAGGCGTGCACTTGGCACGCACAAGCCTTGGCTATGTCTCCCCGACGCCCACACCAGCGTTAGCAGCTCCATAAAGTTACTGTACTCTCTGGACAGGCAGCACGCCACCTTGGCTCGGATTTGTCACTCCGATCGCCCAGGACGTGACCCGGCCAACTGATGTTCAAAGTGTTCAAAGGATCCCGGGCATCATCCCGCCGTTCTGCCAATGTTGTATTGTCGGCGTCATGGACGCTTCCCGATTCGTCGACGCAGGCATGAAGGATGACGATTGTGCCACGGTGCGAGGACGTCCAAGGACCGGCCCGATCGGATGGATGCGCGGGCACTTGGCGGTGTCGCGGGAGCGATGCCGTCAGTGACCTCTGCATCGACCCTCACCGTCGATCAGGCCTTGCGCCAGGCCACGGAGGCCCATCGGGCCGGCAGGCTCCAGGAAGCCGAGCGACTCTATCGCGCCATCCTGGGCGTGCAGCCCTCGCACCTGGAGGCCAATCACAACATCGGCGTGCTGGCGGTCGGCGTGGGACGAGCGGCGGACGCCCTGCCGCACTTCGAGGCGGCCTTGCAGACCGGCCCGACACAAGAACGCGTCTGGCTCAATTATGTCACCGCGCTCGCGTCGATCGGGCGCGTCGCGATGGCCCGAATTTCCGTCCAGCGGGCACGCAATCTGGGCGTCCGGAGCCAGGATCTCGACGCGCTGGAGGCGAAGCTTCCCCGGACACCGACCGAGACCGAGGGGAATGCCCTGCTTGCCGCCCATCAGGCTGCTTCCTACCCCGACATGGAGCGGATCGGCCGCGAGCTGACGCTGGCCTATCCGGACTCGTGGCTGGGGTGGAAGGCCCTGGGTTTCGCCCTCGTCAAGACCGCGCGGCTCGCCGAGGCCGTGGCCCCGCTTCAGAGATCGCTCGAGCTGAGAGGCGACGACGTCGAGACCTGCCTCTACCTGTCGGGCGCCTTCAGCGGGCTCGGCAGGACGGACCTGGCTGAAGCCCTCTACAGGAGGGTGATCGAGCTCCGGCCCGACTACACGGAAGCGCATGTCAGGCTCGGCAACCTCCTGTTCGCCAACGAGCGCTTCGCCGAGGCGGAGACCGCGTATCGCCGCGTCGTCGGGCTCACGCCGGACGTCGCTGCCGCCCACACGAACCTGGGCGTCACCCTCTGCAGGCTCGAGCGCTTCGACGAAGCCGAGGCGGTCCTTCGCCGCGCCCTTGCGTTGGCGCCCGACACCGCCGACATCCACTACAATCTCGGCAACCTCTATCGTGACGCCGACAGGCTGGAGGAGTCGGAATCCGCCTATCGCGCGGCCCTGGCGATCGACCCCGACCATACGAAAGCGATCAACAACCTCGCCGAATCCCTGTCCGAGCTGGGCAAGGGCCACGAAGGCCTCGAGCTCTATCGCGGCGCGCTCGCGAAGCGTCCCGACGATGCCGGCTTCCGGTGGAACAGGAGCCTCCTGGATTTGCGCCTGGGGAACCTCGACGAAGGCTGGCGCGGCTACGAATGGCGTTGGCGGTACAAAGGCTTTCCGACGGCACGGCGCGACCTTCCCAAGCCCCTTTGGCTCGGCGACGAGCCTGTCGACGGCAAGGTCGTGGCCGTCCATTGGGAACAGGGGCTGGGCGACACCATCCAGTTCTGCCGCTACGTGCCGATGCTCGAGGCGCGCGGGGCCGAGGTGGTGTTCGCCCCGCAGACCCAGCTTCTCGCGCTCATGCGCACCCTGCCGGGCAGCCGGAAGCTGGTCGACCTGGCCGACATCGTCGACCAGAAGGTAGCGTACGATTGTCACGTGCCGCTGATGAGCCTTCCGCTGGCGTTCCGCACAGGTCACGCCACCATTCCAGGCCCCGTTCCCTACCTGAGCGCCGAGCCGGAGCGGATTGCCCGCTGGCAGGAACGGATCGGCGCCGAAGGCTTCCGGATCGGCATCTGCTGGCAGGGGCGAACCGGCAAGATCGATCTCGGCCGTTCGTTCCCAGTGACCCGCTTCGCCCGCATCGCGCACCTGCCCGGCGTGCGCCTCGTCAGCCTTCACAAGGGGGAAGGGCTGGCGCAGCTGGCGCACCTTCCGGACGGCATGCAGGTGGAAAGCCCGGGAGAGGATTTCGATTCCGGACCCGACGCCTTCCTCGATGCCGCCGCGGTCATGATGCACTGCGACCTCGTGATCTCCTCCGACACCGCTATCGCCCACCTCGCCGGCGCGCTGGGAGTCCCGACATGGGTGGCGCTCCGGTCGTCGCCCGAATGGCGCTGGATGCTGGGGACGACGCGCAGCCTCTGGTATCCGGGCATGCGCCTGTTCAGGCAGGCGAGCCGCGGAGACTGGGACCCGGTCTTCGAGGCGATGGAAGCCGAGCTGAAGGCAATCCTGTGAGAGGCCGTCGGGCACGTTCTTGACTGGCAGGCCATGCTGATCTCATTTTACCAACTGGTTTAATACGATCCCGCGATGGCCACGTCCTCCGATCCCCTCAGCACCACGCTCGCCGCTCTCGCCGATCCGACCCGGCGCGCGATCCTGGCGCGCCTCACGCTCGGCGAAACCTCGGTCGGCGAGCTGGCGCGCCCCTTCGACATGACCCTGCCGGCGATCTCCAAGCACCTGAAGGTGCTGGAGCGGGCCGGCCTGATCGCCCGCGGTCGCGAGGCGCAGCGTCGACCCTGCCGTCTCGAATCGGCACCGCTTCGCCAGGTCTCGGAGTGGCTGGCGACCTACCGCAAGTTCTGGGAGCAGCGGCTCGACCGGCTCGAGAGCTATCTGGCGGCCGAGCAGGCAGCTGGCGAGCCACGAACCAGAAAGGCAGGAACCCGTGCCCGCAAGAGCAGGTGACGCTCTCCCCCTGGCGGCGCGCGACTTCACGCTGACCCGCCTGCTCGCCGCACCGCGCGACCTGGTGTTCCGTTCCTTCGTCGAACCCGAGCGCATGCGCCAATGGTGGGTCCCGCGCGGCTTCACCATGATGTCGTGCAAGCTCGACCTGCGCGAGGGCGGTGCCTGGCGGATGACCATCCGGGACGACGACACCGGCTCACTGCAGACCGAGGTCGGCGTGTACCGCGAGATCTGCGCGCCCGAGCGGCTCGCCTTCACGCATGCGTGGGTGCGCGCCAACGGCACCCTGACGCAACAGACCCTGGTGACCGCCACGTTCAGCGAGCAGGGAGCCAGGACGCGGGTGACGTTCCGTCAGGAAGATTTCGCTACTGCCGCCGCCTGTCAGTCGCACGAGGAAGGCTGGGGCGTCTCGCTCGACCAGCTCGTCGGCTACGTGGCAGGCCATTGAGGGCCATCCCCGAGGGCCAACCATCGAAGGACAGATGACATGACCCAGTCGGCGCATCTCGACACCCTGCGCGGCCTCAATCGCAACTACATCCGCTCGGTCGAGGAAGCCGACGTGAAGTGGTTCGACGAGCACCTCGCCCCGGACTTCCACAACACCAACCCGGACGGCACGCTGATCGATCGCGCGGCCTTCCTGGCCCAGATCGGCCGCGGCTCGGCAGTGAAGGAGATCCGCGAGCACGACGTGCTGATTCGCCTGCTCGGCGACTTCGCCATCATCCACGCGCGCACCACCTACCGGAAGCCCGACGGCTCGACCGGCGGTGGACGCTACACCGACGACTGGCAGCTAAGGCCCGAGGGCTGGCGCTGCGTGTCGGCCCACGTCAGCCGGTTTTGAGCTCCGCTTCCGTGTCGACAGCGCCCGGCGTCGAGGCGACGCCGCAGGCCTGGCGCGTCGTTGGCGCCTGCTTCGTGTCGGCCGTGTTCGCCTGGGGCTTCGGCTTCTACGCTCACGGCATCTACCTGGTCGAGCTGCAGAAGGCGCACGGCTGGTCGACCGGCCTGATCTCCTCGGTCGTGACCGGCCACTACGTGCTGGGCGCGCTGCTGCTGCCCCGCATCGCCTGGGCGATCGGCCGCTTCGGGCCCCGCGCGGTCTTCCTGGGCGGCCTCGCCGTCACCGGCGTCTCGCTCCTGCTGCTGCCGTCGATCACCGCGCCCTGGCAGCTCATGGCCCTCTACGCCCTGATGGCGCCGGGCTGGAATGCCACCAGCGTGGCGCCGATCGCCGCCACGCTCGGCCAATGGTTCGACCGCAAGCGCGGGCTGGCGCTCAATCTCGCGCTGAGCGGCGCCACCGTGGCCGGCCTCGTCGTCGCCCCGTCCCTGCTCGCCCTCATCCCGCGGATCGGCTTCGCCGATGCCGAGCGCCTGCTGGTCGCCATCGGCCTCGTGCTGGCCGGGCTCCTGGTCGTGCTGTTCGTACGTCGCGGCCCGCTGCTGCCGCACGGCGCCGCGCCACAGCGCAGCACCCTGACGCCGATGAGGCGCTGGCACTTCTGGACCATCTCCGCGCCGTTCGCTTTCGTGCTCACCTCGCAGGTCGGCTTCCTCACGCACCTCGTGCCGCTGATCAGCGGCCGGGCCTCGGCCGGAGCGGCGGTCGATCCGGGCCTCGCCGTCGCGATCAATGCCATCGCCGCGCTGTTCGGTCGCGTGGTGCTGGGCTTCGTCATCGATCGGCTCGAGCCGCGGCGCGCGTCGGCACTCTGCTTCCTGGTGCAGGTCGCCGCCATCGCGGTGCTGGCGCTGGCGCAGGCGCCACTGGTGGTCTACGCCGCCTGCGCGATCTACGGTTTCTCGGTCGGCAACAACATCACCCTGTCGCCGCTGATCATCCAGCGCGAGTACCCGGCGGCCGAGTTCCCGGCCATTGTCGCGCTATCGACCGCGGTGGTGCAGATTCTCTACGCCTTCGGCCCCGGCCTGCTCGGCGTGCTGCGCGACGTCACCGGCAGCTACGGCGCTCCGCTGGCGCTTTGCATCGGCTTGAACCTCGCCGCCACGGCGGTGGTGCTGATGCGGCCGAGCCGGCTCGCGGGCGTCAGCCCAGGAACTTGAGGCTGTTCACCACCTTGTCGATCGTCTTGCGCGGTCCATGCACGGCGACGCCGACCAGGTCGAGAGCATCGGGGGCCGCCGCCGCCACGGCGGCACGATTGTCGATGTCGTTGGTGGTCCTGAACATGTCGGCGATGTAGATCGCCGGTACCAGCTCGCGCGACAGCGCCCGCTGGTGAGTACGCCGCAGCTCCTCCAGGGTAGCGCCGAAGACGAACACCGGCTCGCGGATCAAGGCGCTGTAGGCGCGGCCGTCCCTGTCGCGGTACGGCTCGCCCATCATGTGGCCATGCGTGCCGGCCAGGCCCCCGGCGAGGAAGGCCGCGACATTGGCCATCTGCCACGCCGCGAGATCGCGACGCAGGACCAGCGCCGTCTTGGTTTCGTAGATCATCGCTCCCATATCGGGCATCGTGGGCGCGATGTCTTGAAGGTTCGTGCATGCCAGGGAATGTCGGGCCGGCCGCCGACCGGATCCGTTTCGACGAGCCGCACGCTGCGCTGCAGCGGCTCACGGCGCGTTTCGGCGGGCATGCCTACGACCTGCACCGCCACGAGACTTACGCCATCGGCCTGACCCTGTGGGGCGCCCAGTCGTTCCACTATCGAGGCGCCTTGCAGACCAGCCGCGGCGGCCAGGTGATGATCATCCATCCCGACGAGAGCCACGACGGCCATGCCGGGGTCGACCGGGGCTTTGCCTACCGCATGCTCTATGTCGACCCGGCGAGCGTCAGCGCCGCGCTCGACGGTGCCAGCCCGCCCTTCGTTCCGGCCGTAGTGTCGGAGGATCCCGTGCTGGCGGGCTTGCTGGGCGAAGCCTTCGCCGATTTCCCCAAGGCGCTCGAGCCGCTGGCCGCCGATGCCGTCGTCGAGCGCCTGGCCGATCGCCTGGCAACGCGCGGCGACGATGCCACCCGGCTGCGGCGCCCTGGGCCGACTGCCCGCCGCGCCGTGGCCCGCGCCCGCGAGTTCCTCACCGCCGAGGCGCATCGCACGGTCGCTTCCGAGGAGCTGGAGCGGATTACGGGCCTCGATCGCTTTGCCCTGGCGCGGCATTTCCGGCTCGCCTCCGGCACCTCGCCGCACCGCTTCCAGGTGGGACGACGTCTGGCGCGGGCGCGCGCGCTGATCGCATCCGGCACGCCGCTGTCGGAGGCGGCCGCGGAGACCGGCTTCGCCGACCAGAGTCACCTCACCCGCCAATTCGTCGCCCGCTTCGGCCTGACGCCGGGTCGCTGGGCCGCACTGTCACGTGCCGCTGCCTAGCCATCGAGCCGGTAGTGTCCGTCGTCGTCGAGCGCCACCGACGACAGCCAGCCGCGCCTCGTGCCGGCTAGGGTCGACGCCATCATCCCGCGTACCCCAGGCAGATGGCAGGACATGCCCATGAAGGCATCTCGCAACAACCCGAGTGTGCCGGAGCGCGACTGGAAGAACGGCGTCAGCAGATGGCTGGCCTGGCGGTAGAAGCGCACCGGCCCGTCGCGCCGGCGAGCGAGCAGCGCCAGCGCCGAGGCGAGATCCTCGCTCTCGGCGATCGACCGCGCGAGCGCGTGAGCGTCGAGCAGGCCGAGATTAGCACCCTGGCCGAGTTGCGGGCTGGTGCCGTGCGCCGCATCGCCGATAAATACGATGGGGCCATCGTGCCAACTCGGCAGGGCGACATGGCGGTAGGTCGCCCGGGAGAACGAGTCTGCGGATGCCGCATGGTCGACGATGGCAGCCGCTTCGGGCCACAGGGCGGTTGCGGTGCGGCGCCAGGCCACGAGATCGATCGGCTGGCCGGGCGCCAGCCTGTCGACCGGCACGCTCCAGTACATCGTCAATTGGCCCTCCGCGACCGGCAGCAGGCCTATCATCTCGGTCGTGCCCCGCACGCGCTGGCGTAGCAGGCGCGCGGCACCGATGCCGGCCAGGTCGGGCACCGTCGCCCAGATGCAGCCCCAAGGATAGAGTGGCGCCCGCGCGGCCGGCATCAGGCGCTGGCGCAGCGCCGAATGCGCGCCATCGGCGACGATGACCAGGTCGAACGGCCCGTGCCCTGCGCCGCTGTGATCCACGACCGAGGCGGTCGTGCCCGTGCGCACGACGTCGACGATCTCGCTGCCGACCCGCAGGCGGGCCGCCGAGCGAAGCAGGCGCTGATGCAGGAGATCGAAAAGCACGCTGCGCAGGATGCCGAGCCCGTGCGCCTTCGGATTGAGGTCGGCATAGGCGAGCTCGAGCACCGCGCGCCCGCGCTGCGTCCTGCCCTCCAGCCCGTCGACGCGCGCGCCGCGCGCCATTGCCTCGTCGGCAAGACCGAGCGCGCGCAGCACCGCGAACCCGGTCGGTTGCAGCAGCAGGCCGGCCCCGACCGGCCGCGGCTCGGCGAAGCGCTCGAAAACCGTGACGGCATGGCCGGTATCGGCAAGCAAGGTCGCCGCCGCCTGCCCGGCGACGCCGCAGCCGACAACGGCAATCTGTAGCGCAACGATCACAAGGTCAGCCTACCACTCCAGTCTCATGTTGCCGCACCAAGCAAAAGAGGCGACCTGTCGGTCGCCTCTCCGCCTTCAATGGTATGTCGCCTCTCGCTTACAATCCGCCGTTCACCACCAGGCACTGGCCGCTGACGTAGTCGCTGTCGGGGCTGCAGAACAGATAGACCGAGCCGGCGGCCTCCTCGGGCAGGCCGCCGCGGCCGAGCGGGATCATCTGGTTCATGGCGGCGATGCGACCGCCCTGCACGCCGATCTTGACCTTGCGGCCCTGCACCTCGATCTCGCCGTCCTCGCCCTGGGCGAGCGGCTTGGTGAGGCGCGTCTGGATGTAGCCGAAGGCGACGGCGTTCACCGTCACGTCGTAGCGGCCGAACTCCTTGGCCAGCGTCTTGGTGAGGCCGATGATGCCAGCCTTTCCGGCCGAGTAGTTCGACTGGCCGGCATTGCCGTTGACGCCCGAGGTCGAGGAGATGTTGACGACCTTGCGCACGATGCGCTGGCCGGCCGACCGCTCCTTCTCGACGGCCTGGCGGAAATGCTGCTGGAACGCGCGCAGGACGCGGAACGGAGCCGTCAGATGGACGTCGAGGATGGCGTACCACTGCTCGTCGGTCATCTTCTGGACGACCGAGTCCCACGTATAGCCGGCGTTGTTGACCACGACGTGGCAATCGCCGAAGGCGTCGACTGCGGTCTTGATGATGCGATCGCCGAAATCCGGCTTGGCGACGTCACCGTTGCAGGCCACCGCCTTGCCGCCCATCTTCTCGATATCGGCGATGGTCTCCTTGGCCGGCGCCTCGTCGATGTCGTTGATCACCACCTTGGCGCCGTCGCGCACCAGGCGCATCGCGATCTCGCGGCCAATGCCGCGCCCCGAGCCGGTGACGATCGCCACCTTGCCGTCCATCTGACCCATTCTCGTTCTCCTTCATAAGCAACGTCCTCACCCTGAGGAGCGCCCGCGTCGCGCGGGGTATTCCCCGCGCTTTGGCGCGTCTCGAAGGGTGGGCAACATCACCATTGGTTCCCACCCTTCGAGACGCGCCCTGCGGGCGCTCCTCAGGGTGAGGTGCTCGTTGTCAGCGACAGTGTCCCTACGCCGCCGCGACCGTGGCGTGGCCTTGCAGCGTGTCCTGGCCGTTCTGGTTGGTGCACTTGACCTCGAGGTCGATCAGCTTCTCGCCGTTCTCCTCGCGCTTGCCGGTGACCTTGCCGCTGAGCGTGATGACGTCGCCCACCCAGGTGATCGAGGTGAAGCGCGTGCCCAGCCGGCGGACCTTGTCGCGCGGCGCGTAGCTGGTGACCAGCCGGCCGAGGAAGCCCATCGACAGCATGCCGTGGGCGAACACGTCCTTGAAGCCGAACTTCTTGGCGAAGTCGATGTCGACATGGATCGGGTTGTGATCGCCCGAGCCGCCGCAATAGAGGGCGAGCTGATGGCGGGTGATCGGCGGCAGCACGATCGGCGTGAGCGCATCGCCCACCTTCACCTGGTCGAACTTGGGAACGGCAACCATCTTCTCCTCCGTCACTTCTTGCCGGCGTCGGGATTGCGCACCACCGTGATGCCGGTCGCCTTTGCCACGAGCTTGCCGGCCTGGTCCTTCATCGAGGTCTCGGAAACCACGAACCACAGCGCGCCGCCCTTCTTGTCGTAGAGGTCGGTCACCTTCTGCTGGCAGGTGATGGTGTCGCCGACATGGACCGGGGCGTAGTAGTCGTAATGCTGCTCGCCGTGCAGGATCAGGCCGATATCGACGTCGAGCAGGCGCAGAAGCCCGCCCTTCCCCGGATCGTCGTTGGTCAGCGCCTGCAGGAAGGTCGGCGGCACCGGCACCGCCTTGTAGCCGGCAGCCTTGGCTGCGGCCGCGTCGGTGTAGATGGGGTCCTCTTCGCCGATCGCTTTGCAGAACAGCTTCACCTTGCCGGCTTCTGCCGTGGCGGTGAAAGCCTCGAATTCGTGGCCGATCACTTTCCTGTCGAGCTGCATGCCCGTTTCCTCTCCCTCGAAACCTGAAAGGAACGCCCTCGCCCATTCAAGGGAGAGGGCGCGAATGCCGTTCTTCTGGACCGCGGGCGTCTCGCCCGCTCATGAGCCCGAGCGGGAGAGACGCCCGCGGTCCGGAAGAGGTTGAGCGCTACTCGTAGCGCCCGACGATGGCGACGCTCGACACGTTCTCGCGCGGCGCGCCGCCGAGATTGTGCGTCATGCCGATCCGCGGATCCTTGAGCTGGCGGGCGCCGGCGCGGCCCTGGAACTGCAGGTACATCTCGTAGAGCATGCGCAGGCCCGAGGCGCCGATCGGATGGCCGAAGCACTTGAGGCCGCCGTCGATCTGGCACGGGATCTTGCCGTCGGCATCGTAGAAGCCGTCGAGCACGTCCTTCCAGCCCTTGCCGGTCTCGGAGATGTGCAGGTCCTCCATGGTCACCAGCTCGGTGACCGAGAAGCAGTCGTGCACCTCGAACATCGAGACCTCGCTCCGCGGGTTCTTGATGCCGGCCTCTTCATAGGCCTTCTTCGAGGCGATGCGCGTGGTGTGGAAGTAGCTGCCGTCCCACGAGTTGTGACCCGACTCGGAGCCATTCGACACCGAGAGCTGCAGCGCCTTGACCGACACGATGTTCTGCTTGCCCATCGCCTTGGCGATCTCGGGCGTGGTGACGATGGCCGCGGCCGCACCGTCCGACACGCCGCAGCAGTCGAACAGGCCGAGCGGCGAGGCGATCATCGGCGCGTTCAGGATGGTGTCCATCTCGACGGCCTTCTGCAGATGCGCCTTGGGGTTCTTGGCGCCGTTCTGATGGCTCTTCCACGAGACGTGGCCGATCGCCCGCTTGAGGTCGTCGGCGCCGACGCCGTGGGCCGTCATGTAGGCGGTGGCGAGCTGGGCGAAATTGCCCGGCGCCGTGCCGTTGGCGCTCCACAGCGCCTGCAGCGGGCCGCCGCGGCCGCCGGGCAGGCCGCCGTAGCCGGTGTCCTTCAGCTTCTCGACGCCGAGCGCGATGGCGATGTCGGCCGCGCCCGAGGCGACCGCATAGCAGGCGCCACGGAACGCTTCGGTGCCCGAGGCGCACATGTTCTCGACATGCGTCACCGGGATGTTGGGCAGGCGCAGCGTGGTCGACATCGGGATGCCCGACTTGCCGACATGGACCTCGTCGATCGCGGTCGAGAACCAGGCAGCGTTGAGCTGGTTGGCGTCGATGCCAGCATCGGCGATGGCTTCCTTGTACGCCTCGAGCATCAGCTCCTCGGCGCCGCTGTCCCAGCGTTCGCCGAACTTCGAGCAACCCATGCCGAGAATGGCAACCTTGTCCTTGATACCACGAGCCATTGCAGGTCTCCTTGGTGGTGGTGGTAGGGAATTGACTCTAGAACTCTTGCAATCTCGAAACCACTGTGATCGCAGCACCCCAGACGACCTCATCCTGAAGGAGCCGTGCGAAGCAGGGCGTCTCGAAGGATGGGCCACGGCAACGCAGGTTGCCCACCCTTCGAGACGCATCGCTTTGCGATGCTCCTCAGGGTGAGGTGGTAGCGAACGCGCGCAGGCGACATCACACCGGAGCCGCCTTCCAGAAATAGCGCTTGAAGCCGCCCCGCATGGTGTCGTTGTCGCGAATGCGGAAGGTCATGCGCATCTTGGCGCCGACCTTCACCTGTTCCTTGTCGCTGTCGGTGAAGTCGGCCATGAAGCGGCCGCCCTCGGGGAAGGTGATCATGCCGTAGTACGCCGGCGGGTCCGGGGAGTAGGTGAGCGAGTCGGCGGTGAACGACATCACGTTCGCCTCCAGCCCGGCCATGGCATAGGGCTCCTGGCTGTCGACGGCATGGCAGTTGGGATTGACGCAAACCTGGCTGCGCGGGAACTGCACGGTGCCGCACACCTTGCATTTGCCGCCGACCAGGCCGTAGATCATGTCGCGCTTGCGCCACAGGACCGACAGCGCAGTCTTCTTGTCGAACTCGGCGCGCATGCCCTTCTCGATCGGCAGCATCTCGTTGAAAGCGAGGAACTTCATGTAGTTCTTCTCTTCCTTGCGCCGCGCCATCCAGCCCGACAGGCCCTTGCGCTTGGGCAGCTTGGCGTTCTCGGCTGTTACCTCGAACACAAGGATGTCGACGCCCTGGCCGAAGGCGACGACCATGATCTTGTCGCCTTCCTTGGCATTCTCCAGCGCATCGACAAGCATGACCAGCGCGTGCGCCGAGCCGGTATCGCCCAGCGTCGCGCCCAGCAGGTCGCGCACCGCACCGTCGGCCACGCCGCAAACCTTGGCCATCTGGCGCGGCACCGCCGGCATCGGGCTCGGCATGATGAAGTGGGTGATGTCGCTGCCCTTGAGCTTGCAGGCGCCGAGCGCCGCCTTGATCGCCGGCGGCACGATCTTCGAGTAGCCCTCGTCGCGGATCCAGCGCTCTTCCCAGCCGTAGTCGAAGTCGCTCTCGTCGCCGCGGAAATGGTCGACGAAATCCATCGAGACGGAGTGGTGGCCAACCAGCCTGGCGATCACGTTCTCGGTGCCGCAGAGCAGCGCTGCCGCGCCGTCGCCGTAGTTGAGCTCGTTGGCCGAGGCGACGCGCGCCATACGCTTGTCGGCGGCGGCGACCAGCGAGGGTGCGCCGCCCTTCGAGGCATTGAGGCCGGCAATCAGCGCCGACGTCCCCGCTTTCTGCGAGCCGCCGACGTCGGACGCCAGCAGGTTCTGCTCGATCGAGAGCGCCGTGCCGATGACGCCGGCGTTCTGGCGATCCTTGAAGGGATGGGTCGTCGAGGCGAAGTACAGGTTGCGGACGTCCTCGGCATTGTGGCTGGTCAGGCAGTCACGCGATGCCTCGACCGCCATGGTGATCGAATCCTCGTCCCAGTTGGCCATCGACCGCTCGCCCTTGGCCAGGCCGCGCAAGCCGGCGGCGAACCACTTGTTGGCGTCGTAAACCGCCTGACGATTGAGACGCAGGCGCGGCACATAGGCCCCATAGGCCACGATTCCGACCATTCTTCTCTTTCCTCCTGCTGTTCCGGCAGCAGCCGGCTCATGAACGAGCGTTTATGTTCCGCTCTTAGCGCGCCCCGGCGGACGGTGCGAGCCGCAAATGAGCATAACAGCCAACAACGTGGAATTAACGTCCGGCCTGCGGAACTGGCTGGGGCGGCATCTCGCGCACCACGTTGCGGTAGCCCGAGTCCGGCGGCAGGTGCATGTAGCGCTTTCCGTCGCGGCTCTCGACCCACGGCTGCACCGTGACGATGCGACGCCCCCTCGCCAGGTCGATCGCCTCGGCGACTGTGCCCGCCTCGGCCAGCAGCTCGAGGTTCTTCAGCGTGGCATGGACCAGGGTGCGCCGGCCGGCCTCGGCCTCGTCGATGGCCTGCCGGGCCCCGATCCACACCGAGTCGACCGACTCCGATCCGTCATGCAGCGCGTCCTGCTCGGCCGGCGCCTCGGCGACGAAGAACCAGGTGTCGAAACGCTTGGGCGCGAACACCGGAGTGATCCAGTGGGCATAGGGCGTCATAAGCTCGGTCGCCAGCTCGAGATCCTCGGCTTCGACCAGGTCGACGATGCTCGCCTCGTCCTTGGCCAGCTTCTCGCGCCAGCGCCGCTCGATCGGCGCCAGCTCGGCGGCAGTGATCAGGGCGCTAGACCCACGCTTGTGGGCGAGCAGGACGCCGCATTCCTCGAACGCCTCGCGAATGCCGGCAATGCGGAACTTCAGCTCCTCGTCGCCGAGCGCCGCCGCGCCGGTCGAGCGCGCGCGCAGCCTCTTGTCGCCGTCGGCGTCCTCGAGCTTTCCGCCAGGGAACACCAGCGCGCCCGAAAAGGCGTCGATCTGCTGATGGCGCACCACCATGAAGACCTCGGGCGGCGAGCTCGCATCGCCGCGCCGCGACGGCCGCAGCAGCAGCACGGTGGTGGCGGGCCGGGGCACCGGCGGTTGCTTCTTCGATTCGGTCATCTTTGCCTGTGATGCTGGATTTCCCGCACTTTCTCATACTCGTCGCGACAGTGCCATGGACGGGGTGTATTGTTCGGGCGGCCATTCCGCAGAGAAGGACAACGAAATGACGATGGCGAACAACCTCTCTCCTCACAACCTCGGCGAGGGCATCCGCACGCTGCGTGCCAAGTGGGGCTGGATCGTGGCGCTGGGCATCGTCTTCATGATCGCGGGCGTGATCGCGCTGGGCAGCGTGATTGCTGCCACCGCCTCGGCGGTGCTGGTCATCGGCATCATGATGATCATGGGCGGCGCGGCCGAGATCGTCGCCGCGTTCAGCGTCAAGACGTGGGGCAGGTTCGCTTTCTGGCTGTTCCTTGGCCTGCTCTATGTCGGCGCCGGCGTCATCTGCATCCTCGACCCGTTCAAGGCGGCGACCATCCTCACGCTGTTCCTCGGCGTCGCACTGATGGTCGGGGGCATCGTCCGCATGTTCCTGGCCTGGCACATGCGCGAAGCCGGCAAGCCGTGGGGCTGGGTCGTGGCATCGGGCATCATTACGCTCCTGCTCGGCCTGATCATCTTCGCCAAGTGGCCCTACTCGTCGGAGTACACGCTGGGCATCTTCCTCGGCGTCGACCTGATCTTCATCGGCTCGAGCTGGCTGACCATCGGCCTGGCGCTGAGGAAGCGCGCCTGACCGGCTCGTTCCCCTCCCCGACTTGACTCCAGTGGAGCCGGGGAGGCGTCGCTGGCTTTCGCGTTCTGGCTCATAGCCGGGAGCGTGCCACTCAAGCGGCGCTCATGGGGTGCGTGATCGCCAGGAAGAGCGTCCCTGGAGTTGACCACCGGCCGCCGGGCCGCCCCTCATTGATGATAGTCATTGCCGGAGGCGCACCATTGGTGGCGGAGCTGGAGCGCCACTGGAGTGGCGCGCTCATAGGCGCTGACTTTGGTCGAAGACCCAACAAAACCCTCATCTGAGGAGGCCGCGCAGCGGCCGTCTCGAAGGATGGGCTACACACGAAATCGCGGAAACAGCAGTGTCGCAGCACTCGTCGTGTTGCCGACCCTTCGAGACGCGCCCTTGGGGCGTTCCTCAGGGTGAGGTTTCTTTGTAAGTTGGCGCCTATGAGTGGCGCGCTCCCAGCGGAAGAGCTTGTTTCTTGCTAGTGGCACGCTGGCGCATCAGCCCGCGGCGCGCTTAGCGCCGCGTCGGGTCTTCCGAGACCTGGACGAGGAGCTTGCCGAAGTTCCGGCCCTTGAGCAGGCCGATGAACGCATCGGGCGCGTTGTCGATGCCTTGTACGATGTCCTCCCGATACTTGATCTTGCCGGACTTCACCGCGGCGGGGACCTCCTTCCAGAAGCCGTCCATCTGGCCGAAATGGTCGGACACGATGAAGCCGGTCACGGTGGCGCGCTTGATCAGCAGCAGGCGCCAGTCCGGTCCGGGGCTCGTCTGCATCTCGTTGTAGTGTGCGATGAGCCCGCACAAGGGCACGCGCGCGAAGTCGTTGAGCTGCGGGACGACGGCGGCCTGCACGGCGCCACCGACGTTCTCGAAGTAGATGTCGATGCCCTTGGGCGCGGCAGCACGAATCTCCCTGAACAGGTTGGCACCGGCGGCGCGGTAGTCGACGCAGGCGTCGAAGCCCAGCTCGTTCACGACGTAGTCGCACTTGTCCTTGCCGCCGGCGATGCCGACCGCACGGCACCCGTGCAGCCTGGCGAGCTGGCCAACCACCGAGCCGACGGCCCCCGAGGCCGCCGACACGACCACTGTCTCGCCCGCCTTGGGTTTGCCGATCTGCATCAGCCCCCACCATGCCGTCATCCCCGGCATGCCCAGCACGGACAGCGCCGTCGACAACGGCGCACTGTCGGGATCGAGCTTCATCGTCATGGCACCGTTCGACACCGCGTAGCTCTGCCAGCCCGAATACTCGACGACGAAATCACCCTCTCTGAAGGACCGGTGCCGGGACTTCACGATCTGGCCGACGGTGCCGCCGACCATCGGATCGCCCAGATTGACGTTGGCGGCGTAGCCTTTCGTCTCGGCCATGCGGCCGCGCATGTAGGGATCGAGCGACAGCCAGATCGTGCGCGACAGGTACTCGCCGTCCTGCGGCTCGGGCAGGGGCGCATCGGCGATCTCGAAATTCGCCGGCGTCGGCTCGCCCTGCGGACGTGACTTCAGCAACACGCGACGATTGTTGGCCATGGCATCCTCTTTCCGTTTGCGGCACGCTATCACGCAACGGGAGCAGAATCGCGAAGCATGAAGCCATCACCTCGAACCTACATATGCCTGCCCGGCGCCTGGATGGGCGCCTGGTCGTGGCAGTTCGTGCTGCAGCGACTGAAAGCCTCCGGCCACGACGCCCGCGCCCTGCCCTTTCGCGGCGTCGGCGAGCGTGCGGCCGAGCTCTCATCGGCGCTCGACAACGACACCTTCGCTGCCGACACCATCGCGACCCTCGAGCAGGAAGACCTGCGCGACATCGTGCTGGTCGGCCACAGCTTCGGCAGCCTGATCGCCTCCCTGGTCACCGACCGCGTTCCCGAACGGATCGGCCATCTCGTCATCATCGACGGCGGCATCGCCCAGGACGGGCAATCGATATTCGGCCGTATCCCGGCCGAGATCGCCGCCAAGCGGCGCACGCTGGTCAAGGTCGTGAACGACACCGAGGTGCTGCCGTTCGCGCCGGTCGGCAGCCTGATCATCGACGACCCCGCGCTGGCCGCGTGGACGCATCGTCAGCTCACGCCCCATCCGGTCGCCTGCTACACCAAGCCGATCCGCCTGATGAACCCCGCCGGCAACGGACGGCCGATGACCTACATCGCCTGCACCAGCCCGCGCTATCCGGTGTCGGCCGGCATGCACGAGAAGGTGCAGGCCATGCCGCACATCCGCTATCGCCCGATCGCGGCCGGCCACAATTGCATCATCTCGGCGCCCGGGCTGGTCGCCGACGAGCTGCTGGAGATCCCGCGATGAAATGCTCGCGGTCCGGAAGACCATGACCGGGATGCCATCGCCCGATGAGTAGCGAGCCAAACCTCCCTCGCCGTCGTCGGTGGGCCGACCCCCTGGTCGTCTCGGTCAATGCGCTCGGCCTGACCCAGATCACTGCCTGGGGCACAAGCTACTATTGCCTCGGCGTGCTCGCCAAGCCGATCGGCGCCGACACCGGATGGAGCACCGGCACGATCTTCCTCGGCTTCAGTGTCGCCCTGGTGGTGATGGGCCTGATCTCGACATGGGTCGGCCGGCTGATCGACCGGGTGGGTGCGCGCGCCGTGATGTCGATCGGCACCATCATCGTGTCGGCGGGCCTGCTCGCCCTGTCGCAGGTCAATGCGGTCGCCACCTACCTCGCCATCTGGGCGGTGCTCGGCGTCGGGATGCGCTGCTGCCTGTACGATGCGGCCTTCGCCGCCCTCGTGCAGGTCGTGCCGAGCCGCGGCCGCGCCGCAATCTCCTACCTGACCCTGTACGGTGCCTATGCCTCGACCGTCTTCTGGGTGATCGGCCACTACCTGAACGACGCCTACGGCTGGCGCGGCACGCTGCTCATCTTCGCGGCCGTGAACCTCGTCGTCTGCCTGCCGCTCAACTGGCTTGGATTGTCATGGCGCGAACCGCCGATCCAGGCCACGCCCGCGGCCAAGGCCGCGACAGAAGCGGCCGAGGCGCCGGCGCTCGAAGGACGCCTGCGGGTGATCGGCATTGCGCTGTTCGCTCTCATCATGTCGCTGAACGGCTTCGTGTTCGGCGTCGTCTCCATCCAGCTCGTCCCGCTGCTCGAGGCCTCGGGACTGGCCGCCGCCGCCGCCGTGTGGGTCGCCTCACTCAAGGGCCACGGCCAGTTCGCCGGCCGCCTGGTCGAGATCTTCTTCGCCAAGAATCTCAAGGCGATGACCGTGGCCCGCATCGCCATCGGCGTGCTGCCCGCCTCCCTCGTGCTGCTCATGCTGGCCCACGGCGAGCTGATGCTGCTCATCGCTTTCACGGTCGTGCTGGGTGCCTCGCAGGGCGTGATCACAATCGTGCGCGGCGCCGTGCCCCTCGCCCTGTTCGGCACCAAGGGCTATGGCGCCGTGCTCGGGCTGATCGCGACGCCGATCCTGCTGGTCAATGCCTTCTCGCCGACCGTGTTCGCCCTGATCGTCGAGCAGATCGGCTGGCAGAACGCCTTCAACGCGCTGCTCGTTTGCTCCGTCCTGAGCTGGCTGGCGATCGAGCTGATGTCGCGCTGGTACGAACGGACGCGCCCCTCGTCGGACGCCGGACGCCTTGCCCGCTCGTGACGCTCTTGGCAGGGAGCGCACCACTCGAGGCGGAGTAGTCCGCGCCGACAGTGGCGCAATTTCGCCTGCCCCAGGCAAAGAGGCGCCACTGTCGGCGGAGGTTACTCCGCCTCGAGTGGCGCGCTCCCAGCCATGAACCTCCGCCCTTGCGATTCGTCGCCGCTCGACTACGGTCCCGCCGCATGAAATCGCCACCGTATCCGATCGTCGACCTCGATCTCGGCACGCCACTCGACATTCATCGCGCCACCGTCCTGCCCGAGTGGATCGACTGGAACGGGCACATGAACGTCGGCTTCTATGTCGTCGCTTTCGACAAGGCGACCGACACGCTGTGCGCGCAGCTGGGCTGCAGCTGGGAGTATACGCGCGAGAAGATCGGCATGACCTTCGTGCTCGAGGCGCACGTCACCTACGATCGCGAGGTCAAGGAAGGCGACCCGCTGCGCATCACCACGCAGATCCTCGACCATGACGCCAAGCGCCTGCACTTCATCCACGCCATGTACCACGCCACCGAAGACTACCTGGCCGCCACCAACGAGCTGATGCTGATGAACATCGACTACGCCACCCGCCGTTCCGCGCCGTGGCCAGACTTCGCCCTGGAACGGCTCCACCGGCTCGCCGCCGCGCACAAGGCTCTGCCCATGCCACCACAGGCCGGCCGCCTCATCGGCATCAAGCGGAAGAGCTGAGCGATGCTCGACTCGCTTCCCTACGAGCTCCCCGAGCTGGTGACCCGCGCGCCACTCGACATTCACCGCTCGGTCGTGCTGCCCGAATGGGTAGACTGGAACGGCCACATGAACGTCGCCTTCTATGTGTCGGCCTTCGACCAGGCAGCCGGCGCGTTCATGCGCAACATGGGTCTGGGCCGTCCCTACGTCGACGGCAAGCTCGGCATGACCTTCGTCCTCGAGACGCACGTCACCTACGACCGCGAGATGCGCGGCGGTGCCCCGATGCGCTTCGTCACCCAGCTTCTGGCGCGCGACGCCAAGCGCGTTCACCTCTATCACGACATGTACCACGCCGAGCTGGGCTACCTCGCCGCAACGAATGAATCGATCGTGATGAACATCGATTACGCCACTCGCCGCTCGGCGCCATGGCCTGTCCCGGTCGCCGAGCGGCTGGAGGTTCTGTGGCAGGCGCACCGGCATCTGCTGCGGCCGGCGAAGGCGGGCCGGGTGATGGGGCTGGCGAAAAGATGACCTCCACAGCTCCGTGGCTTCCTGCATCGACCACAACCACCTCATCCTGAGGAGCGCCCGAGGGGCGCGTCTCGAAGGATGGGGATCAGGCGCGGTGTTCGTCGCCTATGCTTCGAGACGCGCCCTTCGGGCGCTCCTCAGCATGAGGTCTGTTGGTGGCGAGACCGGGTTGCTACTCCCTCGCCAGCGCGTCCAGCGCCTCGCCGCTCAGCCTGTAGGGCAGCCAGTTGCGGATCCATCTGAAGCCGATGCGCTCGTAGAAGCCGCGCGCCGGGTTCCAGTCGAGCACGTTGAGGTCGATCCGCCTGTAGCCCTTGGCGATGCACTCCCTCGCCAGCGCGCCCATCAGTGCACGGGCGACGCCGCCGCGGCGCTCCTCGGGGACGACCCAGATGTCCTCGATGAAGATGCCGCGTGCCGCGGTCCAGACCGAGTAGTTGAAAGTGTAGAGCGCGAAACCCACCGGCTTGCCTGTGCGCTCGGCAATCAGGGCGGCGAACTGCGGGTCCTCGCCGAAGCCGTCGCGCGCCAGGGTCTGCGGGGTCGAGCGCACAGCGTCAGGCTCGTCCTCGTAGGTCGCGAGATCGACGGAGAAGCGGTGCAGAAGGTCGACGTCGTCGACCGTCGCCCGACGCACGATCAGCTTCATCACCCTTCCGGCTCCAACGTCGACCATACCTCGCGGTCGCGTTCTACCGTCCAGATGCGCGGATGGTCCAGCCCCTTGGCCTCGTCGTAGGCACGCGACACGTCGAACGGCATGACGTGCTCGAAGAGCGCCCACTTGCCGTAACGCGGCTGCAGCAGCGCCATCGCCCTGTCGTAGGCCTGCTTCAATGTCTCGCCGGCCTCGGCGCTCGCCGACACGGTGCCGTAGAGCTCCTTCAGGAACATCTCCGTGTTGCCGATTGCCTGCCCGACGGCCTCCTCGCCGAGCAACGGATGGCCCCGCCCCGGCACCAGCGCCTGCGGCGCGAGCTCGCGCAGCCTGACCAGCGTACGCAGCCAATCCTCGAGATGGCCGTCGCCGGCATAAGGCGTGGCGCCGGCCTCGACCAGGCTGCCGCTGAACAATGTGCGCTCTTCGGGCAGCCAGACAACGGTGTCCCCCTTCGTGTGCCCACGGCCGGCATGGATGATGTCGACCTGCAGCTTGCCCAGCCAGATCGTCATGCGATCGCGAAAGGTGATGGTGGGCCAGGTCAGCCCGGGAATCGTGTCCTTCGACTTGAACAGGCGGGGGAAGCGCTGGGCTTCCGACCTGTAGTCCTGCGCGCCGCGCTCGACAATCAGCTCGCGGGTCGCCTCGCTGCTGATCACGTGCCGAGGCGCCAAGGCGGTCGCGCCCAACGCCCGCAGGGCATGGTAGCTCGACAGCACCACGTACCCGACCGGCTTGTCGGTGACGCTGCGCACGCGCTCGATCACCGCCTCGGCCGTCCGCGGCGTCGCCTGGGCGTCCACCACCATCACCGCATCGTCGCCGACCACGACGCCGGTACTGGGATCGCCGCTGGCGGTGAACGCGTAGGCATTCTCCGAAATGCGGCTGAACGTGACCCTTCGCTCTGCCGTATCCGCCTGCGAGGCGAAAGGCCGTGCCATCGATCTCTCCCGCGGTTCTCTGGCCGCGGCGTCAGTCGGAGCCGAACTTGTGATAGTAGCGCGCACGGTCGCCGGTGCGGACGGTCACGTCGAAGGAGTCGCTGTCGCGCTCCATGCGAAGCGTCACTGCCGTGCCGGCAGGGCCGCTGGCCCACAGCCTGCGATAGAAGTCCGCGATGTCGTCGAGAACCTCGCCGTTCAGCGCGTGCAGGATGTCGCCGCGCTGCAGCCCGGCGCGATCGGCTGGCCCACCGTCGGAGATGCCGCCGACCACGAGCTGACCCATATGCTCGACGGTGATGAGGCCGAGCCAGGGACGCGGTGGTGTCGACAGGCGCCCCGTCGAAACCAGTTCCTGGAAGATCGGCTTCAGGCGGTTGATCGGCACGTACATGTTGCCGGGGAATGCCGGTGCGCCCGGCCCGAGCGCCTCCTGGACCAGGAGCGAGCCGACGCCGAGCAGGCTGCCGTCCTGGCCGATCAGCGCCGAGCCACCCCACAGCGGATAGGCCGGCACCGTGAAGATCGCGTGGTCGAGCAGGTACTCCCAGTAGCCGGCGAACTCGCGACGGCCGGCGACCTTGACCTTGAGCGTGGCCTTCTCGCCGCCGAGACCCGCCACGAAAGCCTCGCTGCGCAGCTCCAGGACATCGGAGTCGCCGAATCGCATCGGCCGGAAGCCCATGGGCTGCTCGGTCCGGACCAGGCCGAAGCCGCTTTCGTAGTCATAGCCGACGACGTAGGCCGGCCATTCGCCGCCCTCGATGTCGGTGATCGTCACCGTGCTGGCTTCCATGATCAGGTAGCCGATGGTGACGATCAGGCCCCGATCGTCGATCAGGACGCCGTGGCCTTCGCGGTCGGTGCCGAGCGATTGGGCCGAGCGCCGGTCCTTGGGAATGGTGGTGCGCAGGCCGACCACTGCGGGCAGCGCCCCGGCGATCGCCGGCGGCAGGTTGGAGATCCCGGGCATCCGCGCCTCGACGGCCTCCCGGCCCGTTGGATGATGACCCGCACCGTTAGATGAACCGTTCAACCCTCGGGCCATGGCCAGACTCCCATCTTTATACTCGCCCATCCCGGCGGCGACGGATCGTCACCTGGGGAAGACATGCCCCTGTCCCCGTCTGTCCAAGATAGGCGTATGCCGCCCCGATTGCTATATGACGCTGCATGGCGCCCCCCGCCGATCCGTTCGAGATCACCGACGATCCCGTGCCGTCCGACCCGCAGCCGGCGCGTCGCGCCATTGCGCCCGCTGCTTACCTGGAAGGCCTGAACGAGCAGCAGCGGCTGGCGGTCACGCACGATGCCGGCCCTTTGCTGGTGCTGGCGGGCGCCGGCACCGGCAAGACGCGCGTGCTCACCACCCGGATCGCCCATCTGCTGATCACCGGGCGCGCCCGGCCGGCGCAGATCCTCGCCGTCACCTTCACCAACAAGGCGGCGCGCGAGATGCTCGATCGCGTCGCCAGCCTGATCGGCGGCGCCGCCGATGGCATGTGGCTCGGCACCTTTCATTCCGTCGGCGTGCGCGTCCTGCGCCGCCACGCCGAGCTGGTCGGGCTCAAGAGCAACTTCACCATCCTCGACACCGACGACCAGACGAGGCTGATCAAGCAGCTGCTGCAGGCCGAGGGCATCGACGACAAGAAATGGCCGGCGCGCATCCTGTCGGGCATCATCCAGCGCTGGAAAGATCGCGCGCTGCCGCCCGACAAGGTCTCGCGCGACGACGCCGGCGATTTCGCCAGCGGCAAGTCGGTCGACATCTATCGGCAATACCAGCAGCGCCTCGCCGAGGTGAACGCCGTCGATTTCGGCGACCTGGTGATGCACTGCGTGACCTTGTGGCAGCAGCATCCCGACATCCTGGCGGTCTATCATCGCCGCTTCCGCCACATCCTGGTCGACGAGTACCAGGACACCAACGTGGCACAGTACCTGTGGCTCCGGCTGCTGGCGCAGGGCACGCCCGACGTGTGCTGTGTCGGCGACGACGACCAGTCGATCTATGGTTGGCGCGGCGCCGAGGTCGGCAACATCCTGCGCTTCGAGAAGGATTTCCCGGGGGCCACGATTGTCCGCCTGGAGCGCAACTACCGCTCGACGCCGCATATCCTGGCCGCCGCCTCGCACCTGATCTCGCACAACGAGGGGCGGCTCGGAAAGACCCTGTGGACAGACACGAAGGAAGGTGAGCGCATCTCCCTGCGCGGCGTGTGGGACGGCGACGAGGAGGCCCGCACGATCGGCGAGGAGATCGAGGCCCTGCAGCGCGACAAGCACCCGCTTGGCCAGATCGCCATCCTGGTGCGCGCCGGTTTCCAGACACGCGAGTTCGAGGAACGCTTCATCACCCTCGGCCTGCCCTACCGTGTCATCGGCGGGCCGCGCTTCTACGAGCGGGCGGAGATTCGCGACGCCCTGGCCTACTGCCGGGTCACCGTGCAACACGACGACGACCTGGCTTTCGAGCGCATCTTCAACACGCCGCGCCGCGGGCTCGGCGACTCGGCGCTGCGCATCCTGCGCATCGTCCAGCGGGCGCAGAAGGTGTCGCTGTTCGAGGCGGCTCGGCGGGCGCTGGAGACGGACGAGCTGAAGCCGCGGCCGCGCAAGCTCCTGGGCGACCTGGTGCGCAGCTTCGAGCGCTGGCGCGCGATGCTCGACGGGATCAACCATGTCGAGGTGGTCGAGAGCATGCTCGATGAGTCGGGCTACACCGACATGCTGCGGCTCGACCGCTCGCCGGAAGCCGAGGGCCGGCTCGAGAACCTGAAGGAGTTCGTCAACGCCCTGCAGGAGTTCGACACCCTGCCGGCTTTCCTCGAGCACGTCGCCCTGCTCACCGACAATGCCGAACGGGCGGGCAGCGACATGGTCAGCATCATGACACTGCATGCCGCCAAGGGCCTCGAGTTCGACACCGTGTTCCTGCCCGGCTGGGAGGAAGGCCTGTTCCCCAACCAGCGCGCCCTCGACGACAAGGGTCTGGCCGGTCTGGAAGAGGAGCGCAGGCTGGCATACGTGGGCCTGACGCGCGCGCGCAAACGGGCCTATGTCTCGTTCGCCGCCAACCGGCGCGTCTTCAACCAGTGGCAGGCCGCCCTGCCCTCGCGCTTCCTGCGCGAGCTGCCACACGGTCATCTGGCCGAGAGCAGCGACGCCGGCCTCTACGCCACTTACTCCGCCGGCCATCACGGCGGCCTGCGCGACCAGGCGAGCGGCTTCGACTACGAGAGCCTGGGCGTCACCTCGGCCGGCCGGCGGACGCGCTGGCGCGACGAGACTGTCGACGACCGCCGGGCCGTCGAAGGCGACCGGCCCGACTTCAGCGTCGGCCTGCGCGTGTTCCACCAGAAGTTCGGCTACGGCCGCATCGTCGCCGTCGATGGCAACAAGCTCGACATCGAGTTCGAGAAGGCCGGCGCCAAGAAGGTTCTCGACAGCTTCATCGAGGCGGCGTGACGCCTGCCATGCACGAACTCTTGTTTTCCGGACCGCGAGCGTGCCGCTTGCCCATGGATCCGAGCGAGCGGGACGCTCGCGATCCGGAAGACGCATGAGGATCGTTCACACGATGGATACCCGTCTTGATCTCAGGCGAACGGAGAAATCACCCATGATTCGCACCATTGCCCTGTCCCTCGCCATACTCTTCGCGGCAACGGGGGCGTTCGCCCAGACCGGCAAGGTCACGGTGGTCACCTCCTTCTCGAAGGACGTGACCGATCCGATCAAGAAGGCGTTCGAGAAGGCAACACCCGGCGCGACACTGGAAGTGCAGAACCGCAATACCGTCGCCGGGGTGAAGTTCCTCGAGGAGACCAAGGCCAACAACCAGGTCGACCTGTTCTGGGCGTCGGCGCCCGATGCGTTCGAGGTCCTGAAGGTCAAAAAGCTGCTGGCGCCCTACAAGCCCAAGGCGACCGGCATCGCCGAGAAGGTCGGCTCCTACCCGGTGAACGACAAGGACGGCTTCTATGTCGGCTTCGCCGCCTCGGGCTACGGCATCATGTGGAACGAACGCTACGTGAAGGCCAAGAAGCTGCCGACGCCCAAGGACTGGCAGGACCTCGCCCAGGCGCCCTACCACGACCACGTCTCGATCTCCGCACCGTCGCGCTCCGGCACCACCCATCTCACCGTCGAGACGATCCTGCAGGGCGAGGGCTGGGACAAGGGCTGGCGCACCCTCAAGGAGATTGCCGGCAATCTGCATCAGGTCACCGACCGCTCGTTCGGCGTGCCCGAGGCGGTGAACTCGGGCCAGGTCGGCTACGGCATCGTCATCGACTTCTTCGCCTTCTCCTCCCAGGGCACCGGCTTCCCGGTGAAGTTCGTCTACCCGACGGTGACCACGCTGGTGCCGGCCAATATCGGCATCGTCGCCAACGCGCCCAACAAGGCCGGCGCCGAAGCCTTCATCGAGTTCCTGCTGTCGCCCACCGGGCAGGAGACGCTCCTGGAGCCCGCGATCCGCCGCCTGCCGGTGCGGCCGGCGACCTACGACAAGGCGCCACCCGACTATCCCAATCCCTTCAAGGACAAGACCCTGCAGGGCCTGCTCACCTTCGATGCCGAGCTGTCGGAGAAGCGCACCGTGGCCGTCGACGTGCTGTTCGACCAGCTGATCACCTTCCACCTCGAGCCGCTCAAGGCCGCCACCAAGGCGCTGCACGAGATCGAGACGGCGCTGGCGCGCAAGGACAACGCACAGGCCCGCGCGCTGGCCAGGGAGGCGCGTGACCTGATCGCCGGCATGCCGATCACGGCCGAGCAGGCTGCGTCGCCCGAGATGCGCGCCGCGTTCAGCGGCGGCAAGCAGAAGAC
>JALHMO010000107.1 GCA_022844015.1 Reyranella sp.
TCAAGCGGATGTTCACCCTCGCACACGCCTGACAGAGATAACACCATCGATATGCCACTATAGGTTGCGTATCGATGATCTCCGCTCCTTCGCAGGTACTCAGTCCGACAGGCTGCTAGGTCCGCGCCTTCAACAGATCCCTGATCTCGGTCAGCAGCGCCTCCTGCCTGGTCGGCGGTGCAGGCGCCGGCGGCGCGGCCTGCTCTTCGCGCAGCAGGCGATTCATCCCCTTGACGACCAGGAACAGCACCCAGGCGATGATGATGAAGTTCACCGTTACGGTGATGAAGGTGCCGTACCCCAGGGCGGCTCCCGCCTTCTTGGCGGCGTCGTAGGTCGGAGCCTGGCTGGCTGCGGAGGTGAGACCGATGAAGTAGTTGGTGAAGTCGAGGCCGCCGAAAACCCTGCCGATGATCGGCATAATGATGTCGTTCACCAGCGAGTCGACGATCTTGCCGAAGGCGACGCCGATGATGACGCCGATCGCGAGATCGACGACATTCCCCCTCATTGCGAATTTCTTGAATTCCTGGAGCATGATTATCCTCCGCGGTTGTACGGCACCCTGTCACGCCACGCTGAGCCAGACCAGCAAAGCAGAAACCGTGACTACCGAGAAGGCGGTCGAGATCAGCACGGCGGCGGAATTCTGCTCGACCGAGATACCGAACTGGCATGCTAGCACGAAAGCGTTGGCGGCACTGGGTAGCGCCGCCATGAGAAGCGCGATCCGGCCGGCGGTCGACTGCAGATCGACGAAGAACGGCAGGATCAGCAGCATGAGCAGCGGCTGCAGCAAGAGCTTGATCACGGTGGCCATGCCCGCCTCGAGCAGGCCGCTGCGCACCGATTGATCCGACAGGAAGAGGCCGATGGCGAACAGCGCGCAGGGGGCCGCGGCCGCTCCCAGCAGATCGAGCCACTTTTCGACCGGAGTCGGGATCGGCAGTTGAACCGCCGAGGCCGCGATGCCGAGCGCCATCGACAACGGCAGCGGATTGCGGACTACCTTGAAGGCCGCCCGCAGGAAGGTGCGCAACGGGCCATGCCCGGCCGCTACCTCCAGCTCGACCAGCATGACGCCGATCACCATGCAGAGCACCGAGATCACGATCACCGACAGCATGGCGGGCGGCAAGCTGCGCTCGCCGAACGCTGCCAGGCAGAGCGGAACGCCCATGTAGCCGACATTGCCCCAGGCAGCGGCGATGCCTTGCAGGCTCATTGCCGCCAGGCTGGCGCGACCCGCGAGCCGCGTCGACAGCATGCCGAGGCCGAAGGTCGCCAGAACCGCCAGGGTCAGGCCGGCAATCAACGGCGGGTCCAGCACGGCCGTCACCGGGGCCCGGGCAAGGCTGCCGAAGAACAGGACGGGCAAGGCAAAATAGCTCACGAAGGCGTTCAGAGCCGCGGTCGAGTCGGCGCCCAGGATGCGCCAGCGACCGGCCAGCCAGCCCGCCAGGATAACGCCGAAGATCGGCAGCGCGACGTTCAGGATGGCTTGCATGACAGCCCTTCCTTGCAGCTCCAGTGATCAATTAACAATTTGACATAAATGGTTAGAAAGTCATAAAATTTCACTCCTAAAATTGAGGCCGTACCGTCCCCTTCCGCGAGCGGCCCGGGAGCAAAATTCATGCGTCTTTTGATTGCCGGCCTGGCCGCCCTCGCGGCCGTCTCGTTCACTGTCCCCGCGTTTGCCCAGGCCGATCCATCGGCGACCCCGACTCCCAAGGCCAAGGCCTCGACCTCCTCCTGCCAGAGCCAGAAGAGCGCGTCGGCCCGCAAGGCGTGTCTCAAGAAGGCCCAGGCATCGACGTCCAAAGCCGCCCCTGCGACGACGACCCAAAAGGCCAAGAAGACGACGACGGCTCCCGCGGCGCCGAAGCCAGAGCCCAGCCAGAGCATGGCGCCTCCGGCGCCTCCGCCTGCCACTTCGGCACCGCCGTCGACAGGCGGAACCGTCGCCATCCCGCCGCTGCCGCAGAAGACCATCTAGCTTTTGCCGTCGGCAGAGTAGAGTTCGCCCCCCAACCCAGGGAGGGCGACATGCCGGCTCATTCTGCTGCCTTGATCCAGACCGAGGAACTGGCCCGTCGCATGGGCGCGCCGGGGCTGCGGATCTTCGATTGCACCGTCTACCTCAAGCTCGGCGCCGACGGCCGCTACGTCGCCGAGAGCGGGCGCGCCAACTACGACCAAGGGCATATCCCGGGCGCCGCTTTCCTCGATTTGCAGGCCGAGTTGTCCGACAAGCGCTCCAAGCTGCGCTTCACCCTGCCGCCGCTCGACAGGCTCACCAAGGCGTTCGCCGCCAAGGGCGTCGGCCATGGCACTTCCGTGGTGCTCTACAGCCACGCCACGCCGACCTGGGCAACGCGCATCTGGTGGATGCTGCGCGCCATCGGCTTCGACGATGCGGCCATCCTCGATGGCGGGCTCGACAAATGGAAGGCCGAAGGACGACCGCTCGCGACCGAGGAGACGATCCATCCGCCAGCCACGCTTACCCTGCGTGGCCGTCCCGAGGTCTTCGCCGACAAGAAGGTGGTGAAGGCCGCGATCGGACAGCCCGGCACGCTCACCCTCAACGCGCTGAGCTACGACCAGCATGCCGGTCGCGCCGGCGTGACCTATGGCCGTCCCGGGCGCATCGCCGGCTCGTCCTGCGTGCCGGCGGCGAGCCTGTTCGGCCCCGACAAGACGTTGAAGCCGATCGCCGACCTGCGCGCCGCCTTCGAGGGCGTCGGGACGTCGTCCGACAAGCGCGTGCTGGTCTATTGCGGCGGCGGCATCGCGGCCTCGCTCGATGCCTTCGTGCTGACGGCGCTGCTCGGCCATACCAATGTCGCGGTGTACGACAATTCCATGCAGGAATGGTCCAATGATCCCAAGCTGCCGATGGAAGTCGGCTGATCGATCCAGTCCCGATTCGAAGGAGGAATGCCGTGCCCGCCTACATGATCGTCGAGGTCGAGACAACCGACGAGGCCCTGATGGCCGAATACCGCAAGCACACGCCCGGCCTGGTCGCCAAGTTCGGCGGCAAGTTCATCGTGCGGGGCGGCAAGACCCGCACGCTCGAAGGCGGCTGGACGCCGCCGCGCATGGTGGTGCTGGAGTTCCCCGACATGGCCTCGGCCGAGCGCTTCTACGATTCGCCGGAGTACAAGCCGGTGCTCGACATGCGGCTGCGCGCCGGCAAATCCAGGGCGATCCTCGTCGACGGGCACAGCGGCTGATGGCGGCATCGCCGTCGGAGCTGGCCGCCTGGCGCGCGGTCGGCACGCTCTACAACGCCCTGATGACGGCGCTGATCCTCGGGCTGATCACGCGCCGCGGCGAGGCGACGGCGCGCGACTACGTGTTCCGCCACTTTCGCCGCCAGCACCTCGAGAAGTTCCTCCCGGGCCTGCAGAAGCTCGGCCTGGCGGGGCAGCCCGATGCCCCGGCGTGCGCGCTCTACCACTACCATTCCAACGCCCTGGGCGGCGTGAAGACCGGTTACCTGCGCGAGAGCGATCGCAAGGCGTGGGTGCGCTACCCGCCGCCGCGCTGGATCTGGCGCGGTACGGCGATCGCCGCCGTGCCCCATTCGGTGTCGGCCGCCATGCTGCACGGCTGGCACGGCCACAACGGCGTCTCGCTCGGCAATCCCGGCCTGGGCTTCGTGTGCACCGGCATGACGGTCGACGGCATGCCGGGCCTCGAAGGCTACTACTGCGACCATGGCCGGCCGATCGCCGAGGACGAGCGCGTGCGCTTCGCCTACGGCGTCGAGGAGATGCCGAGGGTCGACTGGCATCGACAACCGGCGCTCGAGACGGCGAGCTGGCCCGAGGAGCGCCGCCAGCGCACCTTCCGCGCCTATGCGCTGGAATACCTGCGCACCATGCTGCCCACCTTGCAGGAGCTTCTGGGCCCAGCGGAGGCGCAAAAGGAGCTGGGCCGCACGGCGCGCCTGGTCGGGCTGCAGTTCCACGAGGAGACGGCACGCGACATGGACCTGCCGACCGACGTCGAGCGCGGCGACCGCGAAAGCGCGCGCGATCTCGCGCGCTGGCTGACGGCAGTCCTGCGCGCCCAGGGCGAGGACGTCGCGACGCGGGAGAGCGACGACGCCGTCGTCGTCGAGCAGAGCGGCTGGCGCGCCGTCCGCAAGCTTAGGCTGGCCGATCCGTTGCTGGCGTTCGACGGCTACAACGAGCTGTGGCTCGGCGCCGCCGCTGCGCACGACCGGTTTCTGAAGGTGCGAACGGCCCGACAGCTCGATGACAAGGGCTGGCACATCGGCTGGACGATCACCGGGCGGTAGATACATTTCTTCGCGAGAGCCGGCGCGAAAACAAGACCTCATCCTGAGGAGCGCCCGAAGGGCGCGTCTCGAAGGATGGCACTAAAGATGGCTTCTGCTACCCATGCTTCGAGACGCCGCGCTTCGCGCGGCTCCTCAGCATGAGGTTGTTATGTTCGCGCGACTACGACCCGCTGGGCGTTGCTCGTCTAACGGCCGCGAGGTAGCCCGCCGGCAGCCGATGCCCATCGATCATGCCATCGCCCAACTGCCCAACGGGAAGCCAGAGCGCCTCGAGATGCTCGGCGCTGAGCACGACTTGCGCATCCGCGGCCACACGACAGGCAAAGGCCGCGATGCGAACGAAACGTCCGGGCAACACCTCGAACAAATGTTCACCGAGTGCCGCACCCACCTCGACCCTGAGTCCGGTTTCCTCCAGAACCTCGCGGCTGAGCGCCGAACGATGATCCTCCCCGGCTTCAGGCCGGCCGCCTGGAAGATCCCATTCGCCGCGCTCGTTCAGCAGCAACAGGACATGACCGTCATAGATCAGCACGCCCTTGATCGACAGCGGCGGGTCTCTCATCGGGGCAATCCCTGTCGTATCAAAGAGAAGGGCCGGGGATCGCTCCCCGGCCCTTCCGCAATGTCCAAGAACGGCTGGACTAGAAGTCCATGTCGCCGCCCATGCCGCCGCCCGGCGGCATCGCCGGGGCCTTCTTCTCCGGCTTCTCGGCGACCATGGCTTCGGTCGTCACCAGCAGGCCGGCCACCGAGGCGGCGTCCTGCAGCGCGGTGCGCACGACCTTGACCGGATCGATGATGCCGGACTTCACCATGTCGACATAGTCGCCCTTCTGGGCGTCGAAGCCGAAATTGGTGTCCTTCTGGTCGAGCATCTTGCCCGCCACCACCGCGCCGTCGAAGCCGGCGTTCTCGGCGATCTGGCGAACCGGCGACTGCAGCGCGCGGCGCACGATCTCGACACCGACCTTCTGGTCGTCGTTGGCCGTACGCAGCTTGTCGAGCGCGCGGATGGCGTAGAGCAGAGCGGCACCGCCGCCGGCGACCACACCCTCCTCGACCGCCGCCTTGGTGGCGTGCATGGCGTCGTCGACGCGATCCTTCTTCTCCTTGACCTCGACCTCGGTGGCACCGCCGACCTTGATGATCGCCACGCCGCCGGCGAGCTTGGCCAGGCGCTCCTGGAGCTTCTCGCGGTCGTAGTCCGAGGTGGTCTCCTCGATCTGCGCGCGGATCTGGGTGATCCGGCCTTCGAGGTCGACCTTCTTGCCCGACCCGTCGACGATCGTGGTGTTCTCCTTCTCGACGATGACCTTCTTGGCCTTGCCGAGCATGTCGAGCGTGACGTTCTCGAGCTTGATGCCGAGATCCTCGGAGATCAGCTGGCCACCGGTCAGGATCGCCATGTCCTCGAGCATCGCCTTGCGGCGATCACCGAAGCCCGGCGCCTTGACGGCAGCGATCTTGAGGCCGCCGCGCAGCTTGTTGACCACCAGGGTGGCCAGAGCCTCGCCTTCGACGTCCTCGGCGACGATCAGCAGCGGCTTGCCCGACTGCACCACCGCCTCGAGCACCGGCAGCATCGCCTGCAGGCCCGACAGCTTCTTCTCGAACAGCAGGATGTAAGGCGAGTCGAGCTCGGCGATCATCTTGTCGGCGTTGGTGATGAAGTACGGCGAGAGATAGCCGCGGTCGAATTGCATGCCCTCGACGACGTCGAGCTCGGTCTCGAGGCTCTTGGCCTCCTCGACCGTGATCACGCCCTCGTTGCCGACCTTCTTCATCGCCTCGGCGATCATCTTGCCGATCGACTTGTCGCCGTTCGCCGAGATCGTGCCGACCTGAGCGACCTCGTCGCTGCCGGTGATCTTCTTGGCATGCGACTTGATCGACTCGACCGCCGCTTCGACGGCGATATCGATGCCGCGCTTGAGGTCCATCGGGTTCATGCCGGCCGCGACCGACTTCACGCCCTCGCGCACGATCGCCGCGGCGAGCACGGTGGCCGTCGTCGTGCCGTCACCGGCAACGTCGTTGGTCTTGCTCGCCACTTCGCGCACCATCTGGGCGCCCATGTTCTCGAACTTGTCGGCGAGCTCGATCTCCTTGGCGACGGTGACGCCGTCCTTGGTGATGCGCGGCGCACCGAAGCTCTTGTCGAGCACGACGTTGCGGCCCTTCGGGCCCAGCGTCACCTTCACGGCATCGGCGAGAATATCGACGCCGCGCAGCATGCGCTGGCGGGCATCGCCGCTAAAGCGGACTTCCTTGGCTGCCATTGCTTATCCCCTTCTCTGGATGGATGTGTCTGGAATGATTGAACGACGAGGCGACTTCAGGCGGCCTTCCTGGCGGCGCCGGCGGAACCCTCGAGGATTCCCATGATGTCGCTCTCCTTCATGATCAGCAGCTCCTCGCCGTCGATCTTGATCTCGGTGCCCGACCACTTGCCGAACAGGATGCGGTCGCCCTTCTTGACGTCGAGCGGCACCAGCGTGCCCTTGTCGTCACGAGCGCCCGGGCCGACGGCAACGATCTCGCCTTCCATCGGCTTTTCCTTGGCCGTGTCCGGAATGATGATGCCGCCCCTGGTCTTCTCTTCCTCCGCGACGCGCTTGACCACGACGCGGTCGTGAAGCGGACGGAACTTCATGTTCTTCCTCCAATATCCGTTGAGCTCGAAAAATCCTGCTATCAGCACTCGCGTACGACGAGTGCCAAACCGCGCACGGCATGTAGGGCCGTAGCCAATCCGAGTCAAGATGATGGGGACTTAGTAACTTCGCACTAGCAGCAATCGCCAAGGAGTGCTGCTAATACATTGAAATGGAACGATAATATTGATTTTTGATTAAGCGTGCGTGACTATTCGCCAAGGCGTGGGTTGTCAAGGAGTCGTCAATGGATCGGAACTTTGTCGTGCAGCTCAATGACTATCGGATCACGACTGCTGAAATCCTCTACTGGATGCCCGACCATGGCCATGTGCTGCAAAGCTTCGTATGGCAGAACCTCGATCTCGCACCGCGATTTCCTGCATTGACGCGCTTCCTCGACTTCTGGCAGCGCAATCTCGACGGCAAGCTGCATTGCGTGCGCGTCGCCAACGCCTCCCTGATCAAGCCGGCCGAGTTCAGCTTCGCGTCAGGTCTCTACGAGCTGCATTGAGCGGCGCGCCGCGGAGTACTCCGCCGCGGTCCGCTCGATCAGCTCGGCTGCCGACGGAATCTCCGAGACACCCGACACCGAGTGGCCGGCGCTCCAGATGTCCTTCCACCGCCGGGCAGCCGGCCTCTCACGCTCGGCGGCATTGATATCCTTGGCGATGTCGATGGCGCCACGGCTGGGCAAGTTGGCCGGATCGAGCCCGGCGGCCTCGATCGACGGCCGCAGCATGTTGGTCTCGAGGCCGGTGAAGGCCCGGGTCAACAGCACGTCGTCGAGCCGGCTCCGCACCAGCATGGCCTTGTAGGCGTCCTTGGCCATGCTCTCCTGCGTGGCGATGAACTTGGTCCCCATATAGGCGAGGTCGCAGCCGAGCACTTCGGCGGCGGCAACGGCATGGCCGTCCGCCATGCCGCCCGCCATGACGACGATGCCCTTCCAGAAGGCGCGCACCGCGCGGGCGAAGGCGAAGGGGTTGGCCCAGCCGGTCTGCCCACCGGCACCGGCCGTCAGCAGCACCAGCCCGTCGACCCCCGCCGCCGCCGCCTTCTCGGCATGACGTACCGACGCGACGTCGGCAAGCACCAGGCAACCGGCATCCTTGAGCGGCTTCAGCACCGGCTCGGGCGAGCCGACCGACGTGATGACGATCTCCGCCTCGTGACGCAGCACGGCGGCGAGGTCGTCGGCCAGCCGCGGATTGGAGCGATGGACGATCAGGTTCGGGCAGAACGGCGCCGGCGCCCGGCCGGTCGCGTCGGCGGCACGCGCGAGGTCGTCGCGCAGGTCATCCAGCCACGCCGCCACCTCCTCCGACGTACGGCAGTTGGCGGTAGGAAAAGACCCGATCACGCCGCCGCAGCAGGCCGCCTTCACGAGCGCCGGACCGGACACGAGGAACATCGGCGCCGCGATCAGGGGCAGGCGGAGGCGGCTGGAAAGAGAGGCAGGCAGCGGCATGGAGGGCTCACTCTTTCTCTGAATCGCGGGCGCCTGCCCTGAGCGTCGTCGAAGGATCCCACACGCTCATGCCCGTCCTGGACCGCGGGCGTCCCGTTCGCTCGTGTTCGTGATCAGGGGTTCTTCCGGACCACAGGCGTCCCGCCCGCTCATGGTTCATGAGCACGAGAAGAGCGGGCGGGACGCCCGCGGTCCGGAAAAAGATGACGCGAATCAGGCGGCTGCGGTCAGCCCTTCCTGCTCGAGCACCCGCTTGACCGCCGGGCGGTTCTTCATGCGCTCGTAGTGGGCGGCACAGTTCTTCGGCAGCGGCATCTTCATGCGGCCCGACGCCCAGAACTCGACGTAGAACAGCGCTGCATCGGCGATCGAGAAGGATCCGGTCAGGTATTCCTTGCCCTCGAGCGTCTTGTCCATGAGGGCGAGGCCCTTCTCCATGATCTCCTTGCCGCGCGCCTTGACCTTGTCGTGGTCGGCTTCGGTCGGCGCGTAGTTCATCGGCCGGAACATGCGCGAGAAGCCCTGCATGTGCATGGTCGACACCGCGTAGTCCATCGCCTCGATGGCGCGCGCCTCGCCGTCGGCGTCGCTCGGCAGCAGGCCCTTGTCGGGATGCTTGCGCGCCAGCCACATGGCGATCGCCGGGAACTCGGTCAGCACCGAGCCGTCGTCGCGCTGCAGCGTCGGCACCTTCGACTTGGGATTGATCTTCACGAAGTCGGGGCCGTACTGCTCCTGCTTGGCGCCGTCGATCTTCTGCAGATCGTACGGCTTGCCGATCTCCTCCAGCAGAACATGGATGCCGATCGAGCACGCGCCGGGCATGTAGTAGAGCTTCATCTCATCCTCCTCGAGGTGGTTCTTCCTTGGGACGGGCGAGGCTAGCATCGGCAGGACAAGGGGGAAACACGATGCCAACTCAGAATCTGCGGCCGCTGATCGGCAGCGACGCAACCAAGGTCGGGACGTTCCTGTTCGAGTTCGCGACGCCCGGGATCGGCCAGATCCTCAAGGCGGCCGGCGCCGACTTCGCGGTGCTCGACATGGAGCATACCGGTTTCGGCTTCGATACCGTGCACCAGGTCGTGCGCTACTGCCAGGCTGCCGGGCTGCCGCTGATCGTGCGTGTCCCCAGCCAGCACCGGCATCACGTCTCGCGCGCGCTCGATGCCGGCGCCGACGGCGTGATGGTGCCGATCGTGTCGTCGGTCGCGCAGGCCAGGGCGATCGTCGACGCCGCGAGATACTGGCCCGGCGGCACGCGCGGCGTGGCGCTCGGCCTCGCCCACGAGCGCTTCGCCATGCGCAGCGAGCCGCTGGTGACGCGCTTCGCCGAGCAGAACGCCCGCACCTGCCTGATCCTGCAGATCGAGGATCCGCAAGGCGCGGCGGCGGCCGACGAGATCGCCGCGTTGCCCGGCGTCGACATGCTGTGGCTCGGCCACAACGATCTCTCGGTGGCCCTGGGCGAGCCGGGCGCCTTCGACCGCCCCGATTTCCTCGAGGCCGAGCGCGCGACCATCGCGGCCGCGCGCCGGCAAGGCAAGTCGGCCGGCCGGCTCGCGGTCGATGCGCGGCAGGGCGCCCAGTTTGCCGCGATGGGCTACGACTTCGTGTCGATCGCGGGCGACGTCTGGCTGCTCCAGCAGGCTTTCGCGAGCGGCCTGGCGACGGTGAAGAGCGGGAAATGAGAGCTCACTCGAGCGAGATTTTCTCGGACTGAAACCCCAAATCCCGAATCACCACCGGCAGCGCACGGATGCCGCGGATGAAGTTGGAGTAAAGGCGCACCGGCGGGCCGACGATCTCGAGCGCGAGATCGCGCTTCAGGAACTCCTCCCAAAGGATCTTGAGCTGCATCTCGGCCAGGCGGTCGCCGACGCAGCGATGGATGCCTGCGCCGAACGACAGGTGATGGCGCGGTCTCGGCCGGCCGATGACGAAGCGGTCCGGCTCGTCGATCGCGGCGTCGTCGCGATTGCCCGAGACGTACCACATCACCACCTTGTCGCCGCGCGCGATATGCCGTCCGGAAAGCTCGGTGTCCCGGGTCGCCGTGCGCCGCATGTGGATCACCGGCGTCTGCCAGCGGATGGTCTCGGACACCAGGTTGTCGAGCAGCCTGGCGTCGGCGCGTACCTTGTCGAGCTCGGCCGGGTTCTCCTGTGCCGCGATCAGGCCACCGGTCATCGAGTTGCGCGTGGTGTCGTTGCCGCCGACGATCAGCAGGCCGAACGTGCCGATGAACTCGTTGAGCGGCATGTTCTGCGTCGCTTCGGAATGCGCCATCATCGAGATCAGGTCGAAGGTCGGCGGTCGCGCCGCGCGCTCTTTCCACAGTTCCGCCATGATCTCGGCCATCTGCCGCAGCTCCGCCAGGCGCTCGGCCTCGCTGTGCACCACCGCATCCTTGTCGGCGACATTGGCGATCGCGACGTCCGACCAGTGCGTGAGCTTGCGCCGCTCGGCCTGCGGGAAGTCGAACAGCGTCGCCAGCATCATGGCGGTGAGCTCGGTCGAGACGCGGTCGACCCAGTCGAACGGCTGGTTGCGCGGCAGGCCGTCGAGCACGCCGGCCGTGCGCTGGCGGATCAGCGCCTCCATGTTGGCCAGGTTGGAAGGCGCCACGATCGGCGCGACCGTCTTGCGCTGCGCCGTATGGCGCGGCGGGTCCATGCGGATGAAGTTGGGCAGCTCCTGGCCCTTGGGTTGGTCGGCGATCTGGATGCCGCCCAGCTCGGAGGCGGACGAGTAGGTCGCGTGGTCGAGCTCGACCTTCATGATGTCGGCGTAGCGCGTGACCGACCAATAGGGCCCGTAGGGACTCGCTTCGTGGCGGTGAACGGGATCGTCCCGCCTCAGGCGGTCGAACGCCGCCCGCCAGGTATCGTCACGGTACAGGCACGGATCGCCGACATCCGGATGGTCATCCATGAGGCTATGGCCGCCCATCCACCCGCCGCAAGTCAAGCGCATTCGTTGCAACGACCCTCCAATTGGCGCGTTGACAGGCCCCGAGCACGAGCGCACACCGTCGCGCCGCCGCCAGCCTTGGCGGCGTTCGATCTCATGGCCCTCGACAACACGCCACAGCCGCCCGCGACCCCGAGAGATCCTCACGCCGGAGCCGCCGCCGGGCTCGTCGTGGGCGCGTTGGGCGTGGTGTTCGGCGATATCGGAACCAGCCCGCTTTACGCGCTGCGGGAATCCTTCCGCCATGGGCTCGACCCGACGCCCGAGCATGTGCTCGGCGTGCTGTCGGTCATGTTCTGGGCGGTAATCCTTACCGTCACGGTCAAGTACGTGACCCTGATCATGCGGGCGGACAACCGCGGCGAAGGGGGCGTGCTCGCGCTCGCGACCCTGGCGACGCGCGGGCTGAACGGCTCGAACCGGCGGATCCGCCGTGGCATCACGGTGCTGGCGGTGATCGGCCTGGCGCTATTCTACGGCGACGCCATCATCACGCCGGCGATTTCCGTCATGGGTGCCGTCGAGGGCCTGTCGTCCGTCGCGCCGGGGCTCACGCCCCTCGTCGTGCCCCTCGCCCTCGTGATCCTGGTGGTGCTCTTTCTGCTGCAGGCACGCGGCACGGCCGATGTCGGCCGGATGTTCGGACCGGTGATGCTGGTCTGGTTCATCGTGCTCGGCGTGCTCGGGGGCTGGCAGATCGCCAAGCATCCCGACGTGCTCGCGGCGGTCAACCCGATCTACGCGGTTCGCCTCATTGCCGACCAGGGTCTCGGGATCTTCTGGGCTTTCGGGTCGATCGTGCTGGTCGTGACCGGCGCGGAAGCGCTCTATGCCGACATGGGCCATTTCGGCCGCCGGCCGATCCGCATCGCCTGGTTCGGGCTGGTTATGCCCGGCCTGCTGCTGAACTATTTCGGCCAGGGCGCGCTGATCATCGCCAACCCCGAGAGCGTTCATCAGGTGTTCTTCGCGCTGGTGCCGCAGGATTTCGTCATCGCCCTCGTCATCCTGTCGACGCTGGCCACCATCATCGCCTCCCAGGCGGTCATCACCGGCGTGTTCTCGCTCACCCGCCAGGCCATCCAGCTGGGCTACCTGCCGCGCATGGAGATCTATCACACCTCCGAGACGGCGATCGGCCAGATCTACATACCGCGGGTCAACTGGTTCCTGATGGGCGGCGTCGTCGCCCTGGTGGTCGGGTTCGGCTCCTCCGGCGCCCTGGCCGGCGCCTATGGTCTCGCGGTGACCGGCGCCATGCTGGTCGACGCCGCGCTGGCCGCCGCCGTGGCGATCCTGGTGTGGCGCTGGCGGTGGCAGACCGCCGTCCTGGTGTTCGGTCTGCTCGGCATTCCCGACCTCGCCTTCTTCATCGCCAATGCGCTCAAGATCCCCGATGGCGGCTGGCTGCCGCTGGTCGTCGCCGCGCTGGTCTACTACACCATCTCCACATGGCGCCGCGGCCGTCGCATCGTCGCCCAGGAACTCAGCGAGGGCGCCCTGCCGCTGCGCCAGTTCCTGGAGCGCATGGAGCGCGTGCCCGATCGCGTCGCCGGCACCGCGGTGTTCCTGACCGCCGACGCCAGCCGCACGCCGTCGGCGTTCCTGCACAACCTCAAGCACAACAAGGTGCTGCACGAACGCATCATCATCCTGCAGGTCGAGACCATGGAGGTGCCGAGCGTCGCCGAAGCCAATCGCGTCGAGGTCGAGCGGCTGGGCAAGGGCTTCTACACGGTGATCGCGCGCTACGGCTTCACCGAGCAGCCCGACATCCCCGACGCGCTGCGCGCCTGTCGCCAGCACGGCATCGCCTACGACGAGATGGAGACCAGCTTCTTCCTCGGGCGCGAGACGCTGGTGGCCGGCGAGCATCCCAAGATCAGCCGGTGGCGTCGCGACTGGTTCATCTCGCTGTCGCACTCGGCGTCGGCGACAAAAACCTTCTTCCGCATCCCGCCGAACCGTGCCATCGAGCTGGGCAACCAAATCCAGATCTGAGACCCGGACATGGCGCAATCGCCCGGCACGGCGCAATCGACAGTCAAACCGACGCTGGTTCTCCTGCCCGGCCTGCTGAACACACGGCGGCTGTTCGAGCACCAGATCGAAGCCCTGTCCGACATCGTCGATTGCGTGGTCCCCGAGCTGTGGCACCATGACTCGATTGCCGCCATGGCCAAGGCGGCAGTCGATGCCGCTCCGCCGCGCTTTGCCCTCGCCGGCTTCTCGATGGGCGGGTACGTCGCCTTCGAGATCATGCGGCAAGCCGGTGCGCGCATCGACCGGCTCGCCCTGCTCAACACCCAGGCCAATCCCGATCCGCCCGAGTCGACGGCGCGTCGTCGGGGCTTCATCGAGCAGACCCGGATCGGCCGCTTTCACGGCGTGCAGCCTTCCCTGCTGCCGCAGCTCCTCCATCCCAGCCATATCGCCAATGAGCTCATCACCCAACCGATCCTGGAGATGGCGGCGGAGATCGGCGCCGAGGGGTTCGTGCGCGAGCAGGAAGCGATCATGGGCCGCCCCGACAGCCGGCCGCTGCTGGTCGATATCGCGGTGCCGACAGTGGTGATCGTCGGTCGTCAGGACGCCTCGATCCCGCTGCGCCGCGCCGAGGAGATGGCGGCCGACATCGCGACCTCCCGGCTGGTCGTTCTCGAGGAATGCGGCCACATGAGCCCCCTCGAGCGACCGGCGGAAGTATCGTCCACTTTGAGAGCCTGGCTAACCGACCATCCCTGACCCGGACAGCTTGCACCCATGAACACGGTTTACGCCCGCGAGGATCGTCTCGGCGCCGACCGCCATCAGGTACGACCAGGGCAACGAGATGCCCCAGGCGGACAATTGCTTCCTGTAGCGGCGGGAGAAGTAGGCTCGCCCGCCGGATCGTCCGCCGGCTCAGCGTCCTTGCTGGGCCTGCAGGGCCTTCTGGTACTGCTCGGAAAAACCCTTTAGCGACATCTGCAGAGGCCCCACCATGTTGTCGCCCTGCAGCGAGACCTGCAGCGTCATGGTGTGGCCGCGGCGGAACTCCTCCAGCAGCTCGGCCGAGCGAATCGGCTCCCAGGAACAGACAGCGCCAGTGCAGAGGCTGGTCGGGATGAAAGGCCACTGATCCACCCGGATGCTGGCCCGCTGACCCACCCCGTCGACCAGCACGCTGAGGGTCGCGCTGGCCACCGAGTACCTCAGGAGGGCGAACGTGCCGAGCAGGCTGTCGCCGTCGATCATTGCCGACACCGTGCAGTCCCGGCCCCGCTCCGTCGCGCAGTTTGCAACCCATTGATTGGGCGCCTGATTCTGCCCGCCAAGCCCCTGCGCCCCGGCAGGTTGGACCGACAGGCAGAGCCCCAGGGCCATGCTGAACATTCGATACATTGACAGGCTCACCCGCTCCTCGCTCAGCAAGCGTAAGGGCAGACGCAGCCCATCGCAAACAACATACGTTGAGCCACAATCTGCGTTGCAGCTGTGCCATGAATTGACCATGATGTTGTAGAGGGCATTTCCGCCCGGGGAGAGGGGATATGTTGAGAAGACTGTTGGTCACTATGGCTGCCGCGTTCCTGCTGACAGCCTGCGCCGAACCGAAGCCCGCGGCTTCGCCGCCGCCCCCGCCGCCGCCCGCGCCGCAGGCCTTCATGGTATTCTTCGATTGGGACAGCACGAAGCTGTCCGACGCCTCGATGAACGTCATCAGTCAGGCTGCCGGCGCTTACAAGTCCAAGCAAGGCGCCCGCATCACGGCCACCGGCCACACCGATACGTCAGGCACGGAAGCCTACAACATGGCGCTGTCGCTGCGCCGTGCCAATGCCGTCAAGGACGCGCTGGTGCGCGGCGGCGTACCCGCGACGGCGATCAGCGTGGTCGGCCGCGGCGAGCAGGGCCTGCTGGTTCCGACGGGCGATGGCGTGCGTGAGCCGCAGAACCGGCGCGTCGAGATCGCGATCCAGGCGACTGGCGGCGCCATGATGATGAGCGACGCCGAATACTGCCACATGCTGGCGCAGCGTTGGCGCAGCTACGACCGTACCGGCGCGCAGGGCCCGGCCCCGCAGGCGATCGCCAAGTGCGATGCCGGCAACTACGCGGAAGGCATCCCCACCCTCCAGCGCCTGTTGACGGACGCCAAGGTGCCATTCCCGCCGCGCACCTAGCGGTCAGCTGAACTCCGGGAAAGGCGGCCCTCGTGGCCGCCTTTTTCATGCGCCGGAAGCGCGCCACTGGTGGCGGAGATTACTCTGCCACCAGTGGCGCGCTCCCGACTATGAGTCCGCAGTCGGCTCAGCCGGCCGCCACGTCGCCGACCACGCGGACGCGCACACGGACCGAGTTGCCGGGCAGATAGGCGAGCGGCATGTCCTCGCTGTCGATGGTGGCGAGCGTCTTGCGGTCGGCGCCGGCGGCAACGGCGCGATCGTTGGCGATCGTGCGGGCGGCGTCGATGGCATCGAGCCGCGTCATGTCCTTGAAGATCTGATCGCACTCGCCGGACACCTGGGCGATGGCCGCGCCGACGGCATTGGCGCAGTCGCCGTGCTCGACATGGATCACGCGAGAGACGCCCGGCACCCGATCGGGAATCAGGAAGGCGCCACCGCCGACCGCGATCAGTGGAACGTCGCCCGCTTCGGTCTTCATGCGATCGATCGCTTCCTCGACCATTCGGGCGGCTTCAGCGAACACCTTGCGACAGGATTCCCCGTCGAGGTGGGCGACCTTCCCTCTGTCGCCGAGGTCGAGCACGCCCGACGCGACGGCGACGTCGGTCGTCGTGAGCTGGCTGCCGCCGAAGGCGATGCCGTCCTTCAGCAGCCGATAGCCGACCGAGAGCGGGCCCACCGCGAGCGGGTCGAGCACGACGTGGCTGCCGCCGCCCAGGCCGATCGACAGCAGGTCGGGCATGCGAAACAGCGTGCGGACGCCGCCGACCTTGACCACCGAGTTCGCCTCGCGCGGGAAGCCGTTGCGCAACTGGCCGACATCGGTGGTGGTGCCACCGACATCGATCACCATCGCGTCGGACAGGCCCGACAGATAGGCGGCGCCCCGCATGGAGTTTGTCGCGCCCGAGGCGAAGGAATAGACAGGCAGGCGCCGCGCCTGTCCCGCTTCGGCGACGGTTCCATCGTTCTGGGTGATGAACAGGGGCGCGGCGATGCCGGAGTCGCCGATTGCCTGCTCAAAGGCGGTGATGGCGTCGCGCGCCAGATCGGCCAGCGCGGCATTCAGCAGCCCGGCATTCTCCCGCTCCAGAAGCCCGATCCGCCCTAGGTCCGACGAGCAGGTGATCGAGGCCTCGGGAACGATCCCGGCCACCAGCTCGGCCGCGCGCTTCTCGTGGCTCGGGTCGAGCGGCGAGAAGATCGACGAGATGGCGACCGATTTCAGGCCCGCCGACCTCATCTCCTGTGCAGCCCGGACCACGGCCGCCTCGTCGAGCGGCATGAACAGCCGGCCGTCGTACTCGTGGCCGCCTTCGACCATCCACACGCCGCCGCGAACCAGTTGCGCGAGATCCTCGGGCCAATCGCAGAACGGCGGCAACGACGCCGAGGCAGGCATGCCGAGCCTGAGCGCCGCGACCTTCGTCAGATGGCGGCGCTGGACCACGGCGTTGATGAAATGCGTGGTGCCGATCATCACGCCGTCGATGCGCCCGCTCTTCAGCAGGCCGGTCGCGCCGAGCCGCTGTAGCGAATCGAGGATGCCGCTGGTGACATCCTCGCTGGTCGGCGCCTTGACCGCGCGAACCACCTTGCCTTGCTCGATCAGGACAGCGTCGGTGTTGGTGCCGCCGACATCGATGCCAATTCGTCTCATGAGGAAAAAACGCTCCTGAAGTCGAGGTCGTAGCCGAACGCGCGTGGGCCGACATGATCGAGGCCGCTGGGCGACAGGAAGACGGCCGGCGGCGGCAGGGCGATCACGGTAACGCGCTGGCCGTAGCGGATGGTCTCGCTGCCGACCGCCTCGCCCGACCCCGAGTCGAGCACGCAGATCAGGTCGGGCGACATGGCGATCGGCTTTCCGTCGATGAACGCCACGATCCATTCGTTCTGGAAATTGATGGTCATGGTCGCATCGCGCCAATCATCCAGGCCATCGAGGCGGGCAACGCCGCGCAGGAATCCCTCTGTCGCGCGCCGTGCCACGTCGACCACCTTGCCTTTGTAGAGCAGCTTGCCGGGCTCGATACCGAGAATGGCGGCGATCGGATCGTCGTGGCGGCGCTGCGCCTCGCGCACCGCCCGGCCGATCGCCATGGCCTTGGTCGTGGTGCCGTGGATCCCCCACTGCTTGACCTCGGCGCCGGTGCGCGGCGGCTGGCAGGTGGCGGCCACCGAGCCGTACTCGACACAGATCTTGCGCACGACCCGCTCGGCCCACCTCCAGGTCGGCACCTTGCCGACCACCGATTCGAGGCCGCGCACATCGACCGCGGTCAGCGGCCAGGGCGTGAGCCCGCCCACCGCCGCCGACGTCATCTGCGCTTCCGGATAGGCCCGGCCCATCGTGTCGGAATCGACGATCGGGCGCTTGAGATGCGCGGCCGCCATCAGGGGACGCACGCCGTTGGCGCCGCCGATCTCCATGCTCATGAGGGCTGCGAAGCGATAGCCGGTATGCTCCTCCATCAGCGACACCGCGCGCGCGAGTGTCAGGCTGTCGGTCAGGCGCTCCTGGCCGACCAGCGGCGCGCCCATGTTGGCGACCACGCCGACCCGATCCTCGTCGCCGAGGTCGGCCGCGTCCATCAGCTGCACGCGATGGCCGTCGCGATAGAGCGCCCGCATGTTGAGCAGCGGCAGATAGGGATTGCCGCCGCCGCCGGTGCCGAGGATCCAGGCGCCGACGGCGAGCGATTCGATGTCGTCGATGGTGATGTCGCGCAGGCTCATGCGAACACGCTCTTGAACGCGATGTCGTAGCCGAAGGCGCGCGGGCCGACATGCTGCAGGCCCTTGGGCGAGAGGAACACCGGCGGGGGCGGCAGGGCGATCACGGTGACGCGCTGGCCATAGCGGATCGTCTCGGTGCCGACCGCCTCGCCGGAAACCGAATCGAGCACGCAAATCAGGTCGGGCGACATGGCGATCGGCTCGCCGTCGCGCCAGGCGACGATCCATTCGTTCTGGAAGGCGAGCTCCAGGGTGGCGCCGCGCCATTCGTCCATGCCGTCGAAGCGCGTGCGGCCACGCAGAAACCCTTCGGTGGCCCGCCGCTCGACGTCGCTCACCTTGCCCTTGTACAGCACCTTGCCGGGCTCGACCGCGAGGATGGCGGCAACCGGATCGTCGTGGCGGCGCTGCGCCTCGCGTACCGCGTGGCCGATGGCGATCGCCTTGGTCGTCGTGCCGTGAATGCCCCAGCGCTTGACCTCGGCGCCGGTGCGCGGCGCCTTGCAGGTCGAGGCGATCGAGCCGTACTCGACGCAGATCTTGCGGCTCACCCGCTCCATCCACTTCCAGGTCGGCACTTTCTCGACGACCGATTCGAGGCCGCGCACATCGACGGTGGTGAGCGGGCATGGCACGAGATCACCGACCGCGACCGAGGTCATCTGTGCCTCGGGATAGGCGCGGCCCATCATGTCCGAATCGAGCACCGGTCGCCCGAGATGGGCCGCCGCCATCAGCGGCTGGATCGAGTTGCCGCCGCCGATCTCGAGCGACATGATCGCGCGGAACCGGTGGCCGACATGCTCCTCCATCAGGGCCACGGCGCGGGCGATGGTGCGGCTGTCAGTCAGCCGTTCCTGGCCGACCAGGGGAGCGCCCATGTTCGACACCGCCGCCACCCAATCGTCGTCCGCCAGCGCGTCGCTCGACATCAGCTGGCAGCGGTGGCCTTCCCTGTAGAGGGTGCGCATGTTCAGCAAGCCGAGATAGGGACTGCCGCCACCGCCGGTGCCCAGAATCCAGGCACCGACTGCGAGTGATTCGATGTCGTCTATCGTGATGTCACGCAAAGCCATTACGTTGCCAACTCCGCCGCCCGGACCTATGTAGCCGCCTGCCTCATCGCTGACAAAGCACCAGTCATCGGGGCGCCAGTAACCGGGGAGAAACCGCGCAATGTCCGACTCGATCAAACTCGTCGCCTTCTGCGGCAGCCTGCGCAAGGCGTCGTTCAACCGCATGGCGCTGAGCGCTTTCGCCGAGCGGCTGCCGGCCGGCGTCTCGATGTCGACCATCGAGATCGACTGGCCGCTCTACGACGCCGACATCCAGGTCAAGGGTTTTCCCGACAAGGTCCAGGCGGCGCAGAAGGCGATGCTCGAGGCCGACGGCATCGTGTTCGCGACTCCCGAGTACAATTACGGGCCGTCGGGCGTGCTGAAGAACGCCATCGACTGGCTGTCGCGCACGACGCCGCAACCCTTCGCGGCCAAGCCGGTCGCCATGTTCGGTGCGTCGGGCGGCGTGCTCGGCACGGCCCGCGCGCAGTATCAGCTGCGCCAGATCCTGATCTTCCTCGACGGCCGGCCGGTCAACAAGCCGGAGGTCATGATCGGCCAGGCGCAGAACCGCTTCGCTGACGGCAAGCTCACCGACGAGGCGACGGGCAAGCTACTGGCCGACCTCGGCGCCTCCCTGGTGCTGGCGATCCGCCACGCCAAGGCGGCGGCCGCGCACGTCAAGTAGGCAGGCCTACGCACATCGTCTTCCGGACCGCGAGCGTCCCGCTCGCTCGAATTCATGAGCGGGCGGGACGCTCGCGGTCCGGAATACGCATGAGCGCACGTCGCCTTTCGCTTGCAAGCGCGGCTCAGTCGAGCATCTCGCGCAGCACGCGACCCGTCGCCGTGATGGCCAGCAGCGCCGGCACGTCGAGCGTCTGCTTGATCCAGCCCTTCGTCTCGGGCGTGTAGCTCATGCAGTCCATGGCGACGAGGTCGGGCCGCTGTGCCGCGAGCCGTCGACCGACGGCGGCGGCCTCGCCGGCGCCGGCGCTGGGCGCCAGGGCCTCGACCACGATCTCGAGGCCGGGTCGCGCCCATTTCGAGGCGAGCTTCTCCGACTGCTCGACCAGGGGAACGAGCAGACCCAGACGGCCGTGCGGCAGAAGGCCTGTCGCCAGGCCGTTCAGCACGCGCGACGGGAACAGCACGCCCTCGTCGTTCGGCATCGGCGGAAACTCGCCGGTGCAGGCATAGACCAGGACATCGCAGCCATCGTCCCGCAGCCTCGCCAGCGCCGTCGAGGAACGCGCCGTGACCACCTTCTTCGACAACCGCACATCGCGCACGCCGCGCAGGCGCGTATAGAGCGTGTCGGCGCCGTTCTCCGGCTGGAGCCCGTCGACCTCCTCGTCCGACAGGCCGTCGAGGGCGCCTCGCAGCACGACCCTCGTGCCGGGAGGCGCATGGGCCGCGAACAGAGTCGCGATATCGTCGCGCGGCGCCTGCCCGACCGTTACGATTCCAAGAGTGCGTACCATGCCCGCATGATAGCCGATCCGCCGCCCGGCGGCACGGTGCACCTGATCTCACGGTCGGGAGCGCGCCACTCATAGGCGCCAACTTTTCGGGCCCCTCCCCAGCTTCGCTGGGGAGGTGTCGGCGTAATCGCCGACGGAGGGGTCGAGAGTTGCGAGCCTCGGGCCCCTGCCCCCTCCGTCGCCTGGGCATTTTGGCCGCAGAGCGACCATAAGCCTTTAGACGGCGACACCTCCCCAGCGAAGCTAAGCGAAGCTGGGGAGGGGGCCCGAAAAGTTGGCGCCTATGAGTGGCGCACTCCCAGACATGACACCTCCCGGCGGCTCGAGACGATGCTTCGGCCGACGCCGAAGGACGGCGCCGCAGCACCATGCTAGGCGGACGGCAAATGGCATCGAGATTGCCGCTCCTTCTTCTGCTGATCGCCGTTACCTGCCTCAGCCAGTTCTACCGGGTCTCCAACAGCGTGATCGCGCCCGAGCTGACTCGCGATCTCGACCTCACCGCGCGCCAGCTCGGCTGGGCCGGCAGTGCCTTCTTCTTTGCCCTGTTCGCCGTCCAGGTGCCGGTCGGAATGTGGTTCGATCGCTACGGCGCACGCCGTACGGTGACCACCCTGTCCTTTCTGGCCGTCGCCGGCGCCGTGTGGATTGCCCTGGCGAGAGATGCCGTCGACCTGATCGGCGCGCGCGCCGTGGTCGGCGTCGGCTGCGCCGCGTCCTTCATGTCGGTGGTGTTCCTTTGCTCGCGCTGGTTCAAGCCAGCCGACTTGGCGACCGCGCTGTCGTGGGTATTCGCCGCCTCGAACATCGGCACCCTGGCAGCGGCCACGCCCCTCGCCTGGATCGCCGCGACCATCGGCTGGCGCAACGGCTTCCTGGGGCTTGCCGCCGTCACCGTGCTGGTCGCCGTCTGCTTCCATGTCTTCGTGCGCGATCGGCCCCCGGGAGCGCCCGCGCCGGCAGCGCGGCACGAGACCGTCCGAGAGATCATCGAGGGCTTGCTCGAGGTCTGGACGACTCGCGGCCTCGGCCCGGTGCTGGCCATGCACTTCTTTGCCTATGCCACCATGCTGACCGTGCTCGGCGTGTGGGCCGGGCCCTATCTCCACGATGTCTACGGGCTCGACGGCGTGCAGCGCGGCAACGTCCTGCTGGCAATGGGCGTGGCCCAGATCCTCGGCATCCTGGCCTATGGACCGATGGACCGCCTTCTGCGCTCGCGCAAGAAAGTGGTGCTGGGCGGCGTCGCCTTCTCGGTGGCGCTGCTCGCCGCGCTCGCGGCGCTGCCGCGACCGCCGCTCGGCCTTGCGGTCGCGCTGCTCACGGCGTTCTGCTTCTTCTGCGCCTTCGGCACGGTGATCGTGGCCCAGGGTCGCGCGCTGTTCCCCGATCGCCTGGCCGGCCGCGGCGTCACCACCGTCAACATGGCGCAATGCCTCGGCCTCGCGGTGCTGCCGGCCAGCATGGGCTACATCATCGAGGGATTTGGCAACGCGGAGCAGGCCTATCGGCTGGCCTTCGCCACCCTCGCCGCCGGGCTGGTGCTCGGCGCCAGCGTCTATCTGCGCTCGCGTGACAGCTCTACTGCGTCGCCTGCTTGAGATAGGCTACGAGGTCGGCGAGCTGCCCAAGCTGCTTCATTCCATTATAGACCATCGACGTGCCGGGCACCATGTTGCGGGGATCGGCGCAGTAGTCTGCCACCGTCTTTTCGTTCCACACGATCTGCGAGTTGATCATCGCCTCGGAGAACGCCCACCCGGGCGCCGTGCCGGCCTTGCGGCCGAACAGGCCATGCAGGTTGGGTCCGGCGGTGCTGGCGCCGCCCTTGTCCAGCGTGTGACAGGCGCGGCATTGCTGATTGAACAGACGTTGGCCACGAGCGGCGTCCCCCGTCTGGGCCAGCGCAACCGAACCCGACAACCCGATCGCCAGGCCGATGGCGGCGCCTGCCAGTATCCTCATCCTGCCGTCCTCCGATCCGACATCACGCCATACCATGCGCGCCGATCGGTAGACGACGCAAGGGGCCGGCCATCCCTCGCGCTCGGGCAGCGGGCGCTTCCGACGCCCCCGGCGATTGCCGGCGAGAGTGGGACCACGGCCGCCTTGGCTCATTGCGCATCGAACGGCGCGGTCTTGTCTATCTCCTGTCGGCGACCCGAAAGGGTCCGGAGGACGATCCGTCGAATTGACCCCATGCCAGCGGATTGGATTTCATGCGGGAGACGCCATACTCGGGCCGCGATGTCGGATCTTTTCGAACCGCAGGAGCGTCTCGTCATCGGCGAGCAGGCCGTGTTGCTGCGCGGCCGTGCGCTCGCTGCCGACTCGGCATTGCTGAGCGCCATCGAGGCAATCGCCGCTCGCGCTCCGTTCCGCCGCATGATCACGCCAGGCGGCTTCGAGATGTCGGTGGCGATGACCAATTGTGGGCAAGTCGGTTGGGTCACCGACCGCACCGGCTATCGCTATGCGCCGTGCGACCCGACGACCGGAGAACCCTGGCCGGCAATGCCCGATGCGTTCGCGACCCTGGCAGGCGATGCCGCCTCGGCGGCAGGATTCGGCGACTTCGTGCCCGACGCCTGCCTCGTGAACTGCTACGAGCCCGGGGCGCGGCTGTCGCTGCACCAGGACAAGGACGAACAGGACTATCGCCATCCCGTCGTCTCGGTGTCGCTCGGCCTCCCCGCCACCTTCCAGTTCGGTGGCCTCAGGCGCAGCGACCGTCCGCTCAAGGTCCCGCTGGCGCACGGCGACGTCGTGGTGTGGGGCGGCCCGTCGCGTCTGGTCTTCCACGGCGTTCTTGCGCTCGAGGACGGCAACCATCCTCTGGTCGGCCGCCGCCGTTACAACCTGACCTTCCGAAGGGCGTTGTAGCCCCTCACTCGGCCTTTGATGCCCTGCTCCTCGACGAGCGCGACCCAGCGCTTCTCCTACCCGGCGACGAAGTACGGCAGCGTCACATCCTTGGTCACCGGCTCGAACGCCAGCCGCACGCGCTTGCCGATCGCGAGATCGCCTTCGGCGATCCCTCTGATCTGCGCATTGACCCGAACGCCGGCATCCATGTCGACCAGCGCCACGACGTACGGCGCCGTGGCCTTGAAGTAGAAGTTGAACGGATGATGGCAAACCGTCCAGCTGTGGATGATGCCGCCGGTCGGCATCTCCTTGTAGGCGCTCTCCATCGAGAAGCAGTGCGGGCAGACCGGTCGCGGATAGTGGCGAACCCTGCCACAGGCACTGCAATGCTGGAGCATGAAGCGGCCCTCGCGCAGGCCATCCCAGTAGGGCTGGCTCTCGCGCGTCGGCGTCGGCAGGGGCCTCTCGGGAACTGACGGCGAGGCAGTCGTGCTCATGCCGCCCTCCGCAGGATCGCCACCGCCCCGTCGCCCATGTCGCCGTACCCGGTGACCAGGCCCAGTTCCGCGTCCTTCACCTGGGCCTTGCCGGCATCGCGACGCAGCTGGCGGGTGAGCTCGATCACGTGATTGAGGCCGACGACGTGGCCCTGGCTCAACAGGCCGCCGTGGGTGTTGAGGGGAAGATCCCCGCCTACCTTGATCCGGCCGTCCATGATGAACGGTCCGCCCTCGCCCTTCTTGCAGAAGCCGAGCAACTCGAGCTGGTTGATCACCGTGAAGGTGAAGCAGTCGTAGATTTCCGCGAGGTCCATATCCTGCGGGCCGACACCGGCCATGGCATAGGCGCGCGGCGCCGCCCTGGCGAGACCGAACTCGAGCAGGTCCGGCCGCTGGGCGATCGACGCCGGCGATTCGGGATGGCCCTCGGCCACGCCCATGACCGTCACGAGCGGCTTCCTGAGATCGCGCGCCTGGTCGGCGGCGCTGACGATGATGGCCGCCCCGCCGTCGCTCTCCAGGCTGCAGTCGAACAGGCGGAACGGATCGGCGATCATGCGCGAGGCGTGATGCTCCTCGACGGTGAGCGGCTTGTTCATCACCACGTTGCCGTTCAGGATGGCATGCTGGCGGGTCACCACGGCGATCTCGGCGAAGTGCCGAGCCGTCGTGCCGTAGAGCGCCATGTGGCGCCGCGCGCCCTGGGCGTAGAGCTGGGCCGGCGCGAACATGCCGATCGGCGCCTCGAACTCGGCGGCGAGCGCGAACTGGGGGAACTGCTGCAGGCGGGTGCTGACGCGGGCTCCCGAGTAGCCGGTTCGGCCGACCGAGATCAGCACGTGATTGCACACGCCGGTTGCCACCGCCATGGCGGCAGTCTGGATCGCCGCCACGCAGCTGGCACCGCCCATCGGCACGAAGACCGAGAGCTTAAGATCGGGCAGGCCGAGATTGGCCGCGAAGTCCTCGGCGATGCCGCTTCCCGGGAAGTAAGGCACGACGCCGTCGATGTCACGCGGGCTCAGGCCCGCATCCTCGATGGCCGCGAGGCTGGCCTCGAGCTGCAACGCGAGACCGCTCTTGGGCGTGCCGCGCGTATACGCAGTCTCGCCGATGCCGCTCACTGCCGCCTTGTCGCGAAGCGGGTGTGTCATGCTCTTCCTCCTGCCGACATCGCTCATGGTCTTCTTCCTCCGGACCGCGAGCGTCCCGCTCGCTCATGAGTCTTGATTCATGACCTGAGCGAGCGGGACGCTCGCGGTCCGGAAGAAGAAGACCATGAGCGAGGCCCA
>JALHMO010000108.1 GCA_022844015.1 Reyranella sp.
CGCAGCAGCTGGCGCTCGAGGTGATCGGCGAAGACGGCAATGCAATTGTCGCGGGCTGCCACGGCGATGGACTGCGCCGCAGCGCCTGCCGCGATCATCAGGGCAGCGAGCAGGGAGGGAAGCAGGGAGATCGATGCTCTCATCGGCGACCGACCTCCTGTACTTCGCGGTCCGCCGTCGCCGCCTCGTCGCGGATCAGCGACCACAGGCGCCGGTGCACGTCGACCAGCAGGCCGGCATGCTCGGGTCGCGCGCGCTCGGCGACGGGAACGTCGATGGAAATGACCTCGCGAATGCGGCCGGGGCGACGCGACAGCACGACCACGCGGTCGGCCAGGCGGGCCGCCTCCTCGAGGTTGTGCGTGACGTACACACGGGTGCTCCGCTCGCGCGCCCAGATCGCCAGCAGGTCCTCCATCAGCAGCTCGCGCGTCTGGGCGTCGAGCGCCGACAGCGGCTCGTCGAGCAGCAGGACGGCCGGCCGCACGACCAGCGCCCGCGCGATGCCGACGCGCTGGCGCATGCCTCCGGACAGCTGCTTGGGATAGGCGCGCGCGAAATCGCCGAGGCCGGTCATCGCGAGCGCGTCTGCCACCCGCGCGCGCCGCAGGGCGGCGCCGAGCGGGCGATGCTCCAGCGCCAGCGCGATGTTGTCGGCGACGCTGCGCCACGGCAGCAGCGCGAAATCCTGGAAGACATAGGTGAAGGGATTGAGCGAATCCTGCGTCGGCGGGCCGGACAGGGTGACCCGCCCGGCGGTCGGCTGCAGCAGCCCGCCGATGATGCCCAGCAGGGTCGACTTGCCGCAGCCGGACGGGCCGATCAGGGCAACGGTCTCGCCGTCGGCAATGTCGAGCTCGATGCCGTCGAGCGCCTCGACCGAGCCGTAGCGGTGCGAGATCTTTTCAAGGTGCAGCGGCATCGGCCGCCAAGGTGACCAGGACGGTGCGGTTGGCCACCTGCTGGCCTTCGCGCACCGCGACCGACTCGATCGTGGCGTCGAGCCCTGCCTTGAGCTGGTGCTGGATCTTCATCGCCTCCAGCACGATCAGCGTCTGTCCGCGACTCACGCTGTCGCCCGCTGCGACCTTGATGGCGACGATGCGGCCGTCCATCGGTGCACGCAGCTTGCCGTCGCTGCCGGCCGCCGCCGCCGCCGGCGGCGCGTAAGTCTTGTCGGTGAAGCGCACGGCGAGGGCATCGTGATCCACGATGACGTCATGGCCCTCGATGTGGAAGGGCGCCGCCTCGGCGATGGCCTCGACATCGGCCGCCGTCATGAGCAGCGTCCGCTCCTCGCTGCCGACGGCGAGACGGATCGGCGTCGGCTCGGGGTTGGAGTTGCGCCAGCCGCGCAGCGCGGGCGGATAGCGTTCGGCCGATTGTCGCCACAGCAGCGCCGCGGCGAGCTTCCAATGGTCTTCGCCCACGGGCGGTGGCGCCAGCGCGTCTCCGGAAAAATGCTCGCCGATAAAAGCGGTGGTCGCCTGGCCGGCGGCGAACGCGGGATGCTCGAGCAGTCGGATCAGGAAGTGCCGGTTGGTGGTCGAGCCCAGGACGATGGTCTGGCGCAGCGCCTGCACCAGACGCGCGCGCGCCTCCTCGCGTGTCGCGCCGTGCGCGATCACCTTGGCGATCATCGAATCGTAGTAAGGCGAGATGACCAGCCCGTCCTTCATGCCGTGATCGACCCGGATGCCGGGGCCCGTCGGCGGCCGCCACACGGCGATGCGCCCGGTCTGCGGCAGGAAGCCCGCATAGGCATCCTCGGCGTAAAGCCGCACCTCGATGGCGTGGCCGGCGAACGCCACCTGCTCCTGGGTGAGCGGCAGCGCCGCGCCGGCGGCGACACTGAGCTGCCAGGCGACCAGATCCTGGCCAGTGATCATCTCGGTGACCGGATGCTCGACCTGCAGGCGCGTGTTCATCTCGAGGAAGTAGAAGGCGCCGTCGGCGCCGAGCAGGAACTCGACCGTGCCGGCGCCGCGATAGCCGATGGCGCGCGCCGCGGCGACGGCCGCCGCCCCCATGCGGCGGCGCAGGCCGGCATCGACCGCGGGCGACGGCGCTTCCTCGATCACCTTCTGATGGCGACGCTGCACCGAGCAATCGCGTTCGCCGAGGTGAATCACGTTGCCGTGGCTGTCGGCGAAGACCTGGATCTCGACATGGCGCGCATCGATCACGGCCTTCTCGAGGATCAACTCGCCCGAGCCGAAAGCGCTCTCGGCCTCGGTGCGCGCGGTGCGGATCGCCTCGAGCAGATCGGCCTCGTGCTCGACCAGACGCATGCCGCGTCCGCCGCCGCCCGCCGCAGCCTTGACCATCACCGGCAGTCCGATCTTGCGCGCTTCCGCTTCGAGATTGGCATCGCTCTGGTCGGCGCCCTGATAGCCCGGCACGCAGGGCACGCCGGCATCGATCATGCGCCGCTTGGCCGCCGCCTTGTTGCCCATGGCGGCGATGGCGGCCGGCGGAGGGCCGATGAACGTCAGACCGGCCTTTTCGCAGGCAGCGGCAAAGGCTTCGTTCTCCGAGAGAAAGCCATAGCCCGGATGCACGGCGTCGGCGCCCGACCGGCGTGCGGCGTCGAGGATGCGATCGATACCGAGGTAGCTCTCGTCCACCGGCGAGGGACCGATGTGCCGGGCCTCGTCGGCATAGGCGACGTGCGGCGCCTGACGGTCGGCATCGGAATAGACTGCGACAGTCCGATAGCCCACTGCCTTCGCCGTGCGCATGATGCGCCAGGCGATCTCGCCGCGGTTGGCGACCAGGATCTTGCTGAACTTCATTTCAGGGGACGTCCGTCCTTGGTGTAGTAGCCCCAGCCACTTGCGTCCTCGCGTACCATCATGTCGATGTCGGAGTAGTAGCCGACTTCCTCGACGGTGCGGGTGCCGACCTCGAGGACGCGGGCGGGCCTGTCGGAACGATTGACGAGATGGTGCCCGTTCGCCTTGCCCGCGGGAAATCCGGCAGTCATGCCGGCCGTCAGCACGGCTTCGCCCTCGTCCGTCACCAGCACCACCTCGCCCTCGAGCACGTAGACAAGCTCGTCCTGGCGCTCATGCCTCATCCCGAGGAGGCCGCGTAGCGGCCGTCTCGAAGGATGGGCCGCACAGAAAATCGCGGAACAAGCTCGTGTGCTGCGTCCATGATGTTGCCCACCCTTCGAGACGCGGCCTTGGGGGCCGCTCCTCAGGGTGAGGTCGAAGTGAAAGCTGGCGCCTAAGAGCGGCGCGCCCCCAGCCATGAACAGCTTCGCCACGTTCATTCGGTCGCCCATCGCGGCGGGCGCTTTTCGGCGAAGGCGCGCAGGCCTTCGGCCGCTTCCGGGCTGCGCCGCGCTTCGGCGAACTTGTCGGCGGCGAAGTCGAGCACCGAGGACAGCGGTTCGGCGCCGACCTTCATGACCACCGCCTTGGTCAGCGCATTGGCCAGGGGCGCGCAGCGGTCGACCTGCTTCAGCACCTCTTCCAGCTTGGCGTCGAGCGCTGCCGAATCCCTGACGAGATGGTGGACGATGCCCAGCCGCAGCGCCTCGGGGCCTTTGAAGCGCGATGCGGTCAGCGCGAGATGCCGGGTCTGCGGCACGCCGATGCGGGCGGCGACGAAGGGTGCGATCTGTGCCGGCACGATGCCGATGGCCGTCTCGCTCATGGCGAAGCCCGCATCCTCGGTGCAGATCGCCACGTCGGAGACGCAGAGCAGGCCGAACCCGCCGGCGATGGCGTAGCCTTCGACCGCCGCGACCACGACCTGGGGTGTGGTATTGACCCTCTCGAGGAAGGTCCCGTACTCGCGGTTGTTGACGGCGATCGGGTCCTTCTCGCCGGGCTTGGGCGCTTCGCGAAAGCTCTGCTCCATGTTCCTGAGGTCGGCGCCGGCGCAGAAGGTGCCGCCGGCGCCGCGCAGGACCACCACCTTGATGTCGCGCCGGTCGCGCAGGATCTCGAACACCGCGCGCAACTCCCCGACCAGCGTCGGATTCAGCGCATTCTTGACCTCGGGCCGGTTCAGCGTGACGTGCAGGCGCGAGCGTTCGCGGTGCAGCAGCAGGGTTTGATAACTGGGGGCGAAATCAGTCATTGGAACTCCGATTCGCCTCCCCCGTTATACGGGGGCGGGGCCCCCGCGCGGGGGCGGAGGGGGAAGGCCTCAGTCGAGAACTGTGTTGGTCCGACGTCAGAATGGGGTGGGTTTAGGCTGGGGCTTTCCCCCTCCGGCCCTTCGGGCCACCTCCCCCGTAAGACGGGGGAGGCAAGGGATGATCGCGTCATCGTGCACCCATCATCGATTGTCCAGCCGAGGCAGGGTGCCCATCATCTTGGAGATGATCTGCAGCATGACCTCGTCGGCGCCGCCGCCGATCGAGGCGAGGCGGGAATCGCGGAAGGCGCGCGCGGTCGGCGATTCCCAAAGGTAGCCGGCACCGCCCCAGTATTGCAGGCAGCCGTCGGTCACCAGGCGCAGCGCCCGGCCGGCCTTGAGCTTGGCCATCGAGGCCAGCATGGTGACATCGGTTCCGTCGAGATACTCCTCGCAGGCTCGATAGCAGAGCGAGCGCACCAGCTCGACCTCGGTGCTGAGCTCGGCGAGCTTGAAATGGATCACCTGGTTGTCGAGCAGCGGCCGGCCGAACACCTTGCGCTCGCGCGTGTACTCGATCGTCTGCTGGATCAGCCGTTCCATGCCGACCACGGCGCTGATGGCGCCCCACAGCCGCTCCTCCTGGAACTGCTGCATCTGGTAGACGAAGCCCATGCCTTCCTGGCCGATCAGGTGGCGTACCGGCACCTTGACCTCGTCGAGGAAGATCTGCGCGGTGTCGGAGCTGCGCATGCCGAGCTTGTCGAGCTTCTTCACGACCTGCACGCCCCTGGTCTTCATCGGCAGGCAGATCAGCGACTTGTTCTTGTGGACCGCGCCTTCGCCGGTGTTGGCGAGCAGGCACATCCAGTCGGCCTGGGTGCCGTTCGTGGTCCACATCTTGCCGCCGTTGATGACGTAGTCGCCGCCGACCCGGCGCGCCGTGGTCTTGAGCGAGGCGACGTCGGAGCCGGCGCCGACCTCGGAAACGCCGAGGCAGGCGACGTAGTCGCCGCTGATCGAGGGGGCGAGGAACTCCTTGCGCATCTCGTCGCTGCCGTAGCGCGCCAAGGCGGGGGTCGCCATATCGGTCTGCACGCCGATCGCCATCGGCACCGAGCCGCAATTGATGTGGCCCAGCTCCTCGGCCATCACCATGGCGTAGGAATAGTCGAGCCCCATGCCGCCGAACTCGAGGGGCTTGTTGATGCCGAGCAGCCCGGCGTCGCCCAGCTTCTTGAACACCTCGTGGGCCGGGAAGATGCCGTCCTCCTCCCATTGGTCGACATGCGGGTTGATGTCCCGGTCGATGATGGCCCGCAGCGTGCGGCGGATCTCGGCGTGCTCAGGGGTGAATTGCATTGCGTTCCTCTTGGGCGAGAGCGGCCCCGTCGTTCTCCTCCCCAGCGAAGCTGGGGAGGACCATGATTGACGTTCCTCTCGGGCGGTAGCGCGCCACTCGAAGTCCTTCTCCTCCCCAGCAAAGCTGGGGAGGAGAATGATTGCGGTCCCCGCGATGACTCATCGGTTGCCCAGCCTCGGCAGGGTGCCCATCAGCTTGGAGATGATCTGCAGCATGACCTCGTCGGCGCCGCCGCCGATCGAGCCTAGGCGGCCGTCGCGGTAGCTGCGCGCCACGGGATTGTCCCACAGGTAGCCGGCGCCGCCCCAGTATTGCAGGCAGGCGTCGGAGACCTCGCGGCGGAGGCGGCCGGCCTTGAGCTTGGCCATCGACGCCAGCATGGTGACGTCGTTGCCGGCGAGGTACTCCTCGCAGGCGCGATAGACCAGCGAGCGCAGCGCCTCGACCTCGCTCTTGAGCTCGGCCAGGCGGAAATGGATCACCTGGTTGTCGAGCAGGGGCCGGCCGAACACCTTGCGCTCGCGCGTGTACTCGATGGTGGCGTTGATGATGCGGTCGCAGCCCATCAGGGTGCCGGCGCCGGCCCACAGCCGCTCCTCCTGGAACTGCTGCATCTGGTAGATGAAGCCCGAGCCCGGCTCGCCGATCGTGTAGCGCACCGGCACCCTCACCTCGTCGAAGAAGGTCTGCACGGTGTCCGACGCGCGCATGCCGAGCTTGTCGAGCTTCTTCACGATCTGCACGCCCTTGGCCTGCATGGGCACGACGATCAGCGACTTGTTCTTGTGCGCCTGGCCGTCGCCGGTGTTGGCGAGCAGGCACATCCAGTCGGCCTGGGCACCGTTGGTCGTCCACATCTTGCCGCCGTTGATCACCCAGTCGCCGCCGACCCGGCGGGCGTTGGTCTTGATCGAGGCGACGTCGGAGCCGGCGCCGGTCTCGGAGACGCCGAGGCAGGCGACATAGTCGCCGCTGATCGACGGGGCCAAAAACTCCTGGCGCAGCTCGTCGCTGCCGTAGCGGGCGAGTGCGGGCGTCGCCATCGAGATCTGCACGCCGGTCGCCATCGGGATCGAGCCGCCATTCACCAGCCCGAGCGATTCCGAGCAGATCATGGCGTAGGAAAAATCCAGCCCCGAGCCGCCGAACGCGACCGGCTTGTCGACGCCCAGCAGGCCGGCATCGCCCATCTTCTTGAACAGGTCGTGAGCGGGGAAGGCGCCTTCCTTCTCCCACTCGTCGACGTAGGGATTGACCTCGCGATCGATCAGCGTCTTCCAGGTCTGGCGCAAGGCCTCGTGCTCGGGGGTGAACTTCATCGCTTACATCCTTGCGACGCCGAAGGTGATGGGATTGAGCGGCCGGACCATCGATTCGCGGGCGATCGATAGTGTGAAGGCCAGGATACGGCGGGTGTCGCGCGGATCGATGATGCCGTCGTCCCACAGATGGGCGGTGCCGTAGAGCGCCGTCGATTCGCGATCGAACTGGTCGACGATCGACTTGAACATCTTGTCGATCTCGGCGCGCGGCGGCTCCTTGCCTTCGCGCAGGAACTTCTGCTCGGTCACGGTCTTCATCACGCCGGCCGCCTGCTCGCCGCCCATCACCGCGGTGCGGCTGTTGGGCCAGGCGAAGATGAAGCGCGGGTCGTAGGCGCGCCCGCACATGCCGTAATTGCCGGCGCCGAAGCTGCCGCCGATCACGATGGTGATCTGCGGCACGGTGGCGTTGGCCACCGCCTGGATCATCTTCGAGCCGTGCTTGACGATGCCGCCGCGCTCGGCCTCGGTGCCGACCATGTAGCCGGTGGTGTTCTGCAGGTAGACGATCGGCGTGCCCTGCTGGCAGCACAGCTGGATGAACTGCGCCGCCTTGACCGAGCCCTTGGTGGTGATCGGCCCGTTGTTGCCGATGAAGGCCACCGGCTCGCCCTCGATCTCGGCCCAGCCGCAGATCGTCTGCTGGTCGAAGAGGCCCTTGAACTCGAGGAAGTCGGAGCCGTCGACCAGGCGGGCGATCACCTCGCGCACGTCGTAGGGATCCTTGTGCGAAGGCGGCACGACGCCGCACAGCTCGTCGATATCGTGCAGCGGCTCCTTGAACGAGTGCGCCGGGCGCGGCGGCAGGCGGTCGTTCCAGTGCCACTTGGCGATGATGTCGCGCGCCATGCGGATGCCGTCGGCATCGTTCTCGGCCATCCATTCGGCGACGCCCGACACGGTGGCATGCATCTCGGCGCCGCCCAGCTCCTCGTCGGTCGCGATCTCGCCGGTGGCGGCCTTGAGCAGCGGCGGGCCGGCCAGGAAGACCTTGGCCTGGTTGCGCACCATGATCACGTAGTCGCTGAGGCCGGGCAGGTAGGCGCCGCCCGCCGTCGACGAGCCGTGCACCACGGTGACCTGCGGGATGCCGCGCGCCGACATGCGCGCCTGGTTGGCGAAGCCGCGGCCGCCCGGCACGAAGATCTCGGCCTGGTAGAGGAGATTGGCGCCGCCCGATTCGACCAGGTTCACGACCGGCAGCTTGTTCTCCATCACGACCTGTTGCACGCGCTGGCCCTTGCGCTGGCCGGAGGGCGCCACGGTGCCGCCCTTGATGGCGCTGTTCGACGCCGTGACCATGCAGCGGACGCCCTCGACATAGCCGATGCCGGCGACCGAGCCGCCGCCGGCGCTCGAGCCGTCCCGGTCGTCGTGCATGCGGTAGCCGGCGAGCGGCATCAGCTCGAGGAACGGCGCGCCGCGGTCGAGCAGCAGCGCGATGCGCTCGCGCGGCATCAACTGCTTGCGCTTGGCGAAGCGATCGCGCGACTTCTCGGAGGTCGCCTGCACGCTCGCCTCGGCCTCGCGGAACTCGGCGACGGCCGCCAGCATGCGCTCGCGGTTGCGGCGATAGTCGTCGCTCGCGACGTCGACCTGGCTTTCGAGGATCGGCATCGGCTCAGCCTCCCAGCACCTTGGGCGTGCGGGCGAGATGGAAGCCGTTGAAGGGCTGCGAGCGATCGGTCTGCGGCAGGTCCATCGAACGGTTGCCGAGCGGCACGCCGCCGTCGATGCGGATCTCCGTGCCGGTGATGTAGGCCGACGCATCGCTCAGAAGGAAGCAGACGACCGACGAGACCTCGCTCTCGGTGCCGAGCCGCCCGAGCGGGCAGTGGTTCTTGAGCTTCGGGATGTTCTCCTTGAACTCGCCCTGGTAAGTGTCCATCCCGGAGGAAGCGATCCAGCCCGGCGAGACGGCGTTCACGCGCACGCCGGCCTGCGCCCACTCGTAGGCCAGCGTCATGGTGAGGTTGACCATGCCGGCGCGCGCCGCACCGGTATGCGCCATGCTGGGAAAGCCGTTGCGCATGTCGGCCGCCATGTTGACGATCGAGCCGCCATGCTGCTGCATCGACTGGGTGTAGGCCTCGCGGCTGACGATGAAGCCGCCGGTGAGGTTGTTGCGCACCACGACGTCGAAGCCCTTGGCGCTCATCGCCGCGGCGGGCGCGGGGAACTGGCCGCCGGCATTGTTGAACAGGCCGTGGATGCGGCCGTTGCGTGCGACGATGGCGGCGATCGCCTCCTTGACCTGGGCTTCCTCGCGGATGTCGAAGGCATGGCTCTCGCACGAGCCGCCGGACGCCTCGATCTCGCCCTTCACCGTCGCGAGCTTTTCGGGCTTGCGGCCGGTGATCACGACATGCGCGCCAAGGGCTGCGATCTCGTGGGCCGTGCAGCGGCCGATGCCGCTGCCGCCGCCGGTGACGATGACGGTCTGGCCTTCAAACAATCCCGGCTTGAAGACCGAGCGATACATCATGTTTCCTCCGACGCCTAAACGGCCGTTCATCGGCCTGTAGTTGACGTTTACGTAAAGGTCAAGTAAGCCCCCTCGTCGATTGGCCGACAGGAGAGGAACTCGCCATGACCTTGCAGGAAATCACCGCGAAAATGAAGGAAGGGGCTTCGAAGAAATCCTCCTTCGGCAACACCGTGAAGTTCTCGACCGACCAGGGTGTCGTCTACATCGACGGCAACGCAAATCCGCCGACGGTCAGCAACGACGACAACGCGGCCGACTGCACGCTGAAGATGGATTTCAGCGACTTCGCCGACCTGATCGGCGGCAAGCTCGACGGCATGACTGCGTTCATGACCGGCAAGCTCAAGATCGAAGGCGACATGGGCGTCGCCATGAAGCTGCAGACCATCCTGCGCTAGCGACTTACGCCGCCATTGGCGGAGAAGGCTCCGCCCCCGGTGGCGCGCTCCCGGCGTGTTCTCGAGAGAGGACAACCGGCGCCGGATCGCCGGCATGTCCGAGCGAGCTGCATCAGAGTGACCTCGGATTCTTCCGATCGCTGCCGCCGCTTGCGGGCGCCCCCTTTCGAATGGAGGGGTTAGCTCGACCGCAAGCGGCCTCGCATTGCCCGCTTGCGGTCGCCCTGACGTTCTTGCGGTCGCGACCGGTGCGCAGCTGTGATCGCGTATCGTCTCTCGCCGTTCTCGGCCGGTCGCGAGAATCTGGCCCGAAATCTTGCGTCACTTGCGTCTTTGCGTCACCGGCCTTTGAAATCAAGGGGTTGGCCGTGACGCACGCGCGTGGTGTTGCGTCGGTAGGAATCTGGCTTGTGTCGGCGCCGTCGATCACGTGCGTGCCCTTCGGTTTGCGCGAAGTCTCGTCGTACGCGCTAACACGACACCGTGCGGAAGGGCAGGCGGGACCGCCGGATTGGCTCGGTCCTGCAGCCAGTCGATTGCACGCTCTGCCTCTTATGGCCTGCCGGCCTCCTGTCCGAGACCCCGATCGGACATCCCGGTCCGGCCCTCCGATCGGGAGGGCATTTGGATGTGTCGTTCTTGTCCGTCATCCCGAGCGAAGTCGCGCCCCTCGAGTTCCTCGGGATAAACTCCGCGCGGCGCAGTCGAGGGAGCTTTCGGGCTGAAAGCTGCACCAAGAAAGGTCCCTCCACTACGCCGCGTTACGCGCGGCTCCGGTCGGGATGGCGGCATTTTTTCCATATGCGAATGCCCTGCTCCGAGGGCGAGGCCGACGACAATCGCCCCGCCTGCGAGGGACGTCGGCGAAGTGGTGCGCTGTCCTTGCTGACTTCCTCAACGCGGCGACCATCCTCTGGTGCGCGGCTTGATTTCCGTGCAGGGTCGCTGTCGCAAGTCCTCACTGCAATTGCTCAGGAGCAAGCGCTTTCATGCGTACTCGGTTCTTCTCACTGGTCGCGGTCCTCGGCCTGACCGCCGGTGCAGCCCAGGCTGCCGACAAGTTCGAATGTCCTGCCGTCGGCGGGCAGGATGCGCCGAAGCTCTCGGCCGACCTCGCGAAGAACCTGCCGGCGGGCGGAGCGCTGGACAGGCTGGATGCGCTTCAGAATGCGGTCGACCTTCTTCGCACCAACGGCGTTCAGGCCTCGAGGACGGTGAACTACCTCATGGCGAGCTACTGCCCCTGGCTCGCCGGCAACAGCCAGCTCTCGGCCGCCGACAAGACCAGGCAGATGCGCCGGTTCGCCAACCGGGTGACGGGCCTGGTCTATTCGAGCCAGGGTGCCGAGGAGATCATCTTCAGCGTGCCGCTCAACCCGATGGAGGCGGCGGATCTGGAGGCCCGGGCCCGCGAGGCCAAGATGACGCCGGGCGATTGGATTGCCCGACAGCTGCGCTCCACGCTGAAGACACCCTGACGCCGGGCGACGGGCAGCGGCTGGCAAGGAGCGGGCCCTGAGCCATCCGGCCACGGCGCCCCACCTCGACTTCGACAGCGAGCAACTCGCCCGCGCCTACGAACGCGAGAGCGCGACGCGGCAGTTCGAATCGGGCAAGCGTCTGGTCGCCGATCTCGCCGTCGCGCCGGGCGAGCACGTGCTGGATGTCGGTTGCGGCACCGGCCGGCTGGCCGAGCACATCGCCGACATCGTCGGCCCGTCGGGCCGCGTGGTCGGCATCGATCCGCTGCCCGAGCGCATTGCGATCGCCGGGTCCAGGGCGCGGGCCAATCTCGCCTTCGCGGTCGGCGATGCGCGCGCGCTCGATGGCTCGGCGACGGCGAGCGTCGACGTCGTGGTGCTGAACGCGGTGTTCCATTGGCTGCCGGAGAAGGCAGGGCCGCTCGGGAGCTTCTTCCGCATCCTGCGGTCCGGCGGGCGGCTCGGCATGACGACGTGGCCGCCGGGCCGGCGCACGGCGCTGCAGGAGGTGAGGCTGCAGGTGCTGGGCGAGCCGCCCTTCGTCGACCATGTCCGGCCGCCCGACGGCGTGCTGTTCCGCGTCGACACCGACCGCATGTATGCCTTGCTCGAAGAGTCGGGGTTCAGCGACATCAGGATCGAGCTGCGCCCGGTCGAGCAGGTCTTCCCCGATGCCGAGGCCGCCATCCGCTATTCCGAGGCGAGCTCGTTCGGCAACTTCGTGGGCCATCTGCCGGCCGAGCTCGGCACTCGGGCTCGCGACGAGATCCGCCGGCGGTTGCAGGACAGGATCGGCGATCAGCCGGTCGTGCGGCGCGAGCAGCGCATGGTCGTCCTCGCCCGCAAGCCTGCCTGACGATCAGCCCTTCTTGACCTTGTGATAGTGGCGCCTGGCCTTCGCCCGGTTGCCGCACGCCTGCATCGAGCACCAGCGCCGTTTGCCGGCGCGGCTGTCGTCGAGGAAGATCCAGCCGCACTCGGGATTGGCGCAGCGCCGCACGCGGTCGAGGCGCGTCCCGGCCAGCAGATCGCCGGCCGACCACAGGATTGGCGCCAGCAGCGCCAGTGCCGTGCCGGCCTTCGCGTCGACATCCCAGCCGTAGGCCCCGCGTTCGCGCCGGAGCGTCGTACGGGCAGGCGCCGCCGCGAGGGCCTGGTTGAGCACCTCGAGGTCGCGCGCGCCCGGTGTCCTGTCCTGCGCCTCGGCGTCGAACAGGCGATGCAGGGTCTCGCGCAGCTCGAGCGCGCGCTCGAACTCGCGACGCACGGGCGGTCGTGCAGGGCGCGGGCCGCCGAGGCCGGCCAGCCAGCCGGCGAGATCGTCCGGCGTTTTCAGGGTCTCGGTCGGCTCGGCCTGGCCGCGCCAGTAGCGCGTGTTGACGAAGTCCAGGCAGAGATCGGCGCGCAGCATGTTCCGCACTTAAGGGGCGGCCGCCCGGTTGACAAGATCGCAGGCACGAGATAGCCCTATAACCGGTTATATAGTTAAACAGGAGGATGTGATGTTCGACCATGTTTCCATCGGCGTCGCCGACATCGCCCGGTCGCGGAAGTTCTACGACGCGGCGTTCAAGCCCCTGGGCTACGGGCGGCTGAGCGACGGCGACACCTCGCTGGGTTACGGCGACAAGGCGGTTGGGCTGTGGATCGGCGCCGCCGCGAAGCCGGTGAAGGCCAATATGGAATCGGGCCTGCACTTCTGCTTCGCCGCCCGGGACCGCGCCGCCGTCGACGCCTTCCATGCTGCGGCGCTCGCGGCCGGCGGAAAGGACAACGGCAAGCCTGGCCTGCGCACCGACTACGGGCCGAAGTACTACGCGGCGTTCGTCATCGATCCCGACGGCTTTCGCATCGAGGCCTATTGCGGAAAGTGAGCTGTCGGAAAGCGAGCTTGCCAGCCCGGTTGGCGTCGCTGATGCTGCCGCCATGATCTCGCTTACCGTCGAGGCGGCGCTGGCGGCCGACGAGGCCGCCGTCGTCGACACCTTGATGCTGGCCTTCGCCAGCGATCCGGCGACGCGCTGGACGTGGCCGGCACCAAGCGCCTATCTCGCGGCCTTCGCTCCCTTCGCCCGGGCCTTCGGAGGTGCCGCCTTCGTCAATGGCAGCGCCTTTCGCCTCGGCACGGCCGGTGCCGCGCTGTGGCTGCCGCCCGGCGTCGGCCCGGACGACCAGGCCATGGTCGCCTTGATGCAGGCCACCGCGTCGCCGGAATCGATGATCGACGGCATGCAGGTGATGCAGCAGATGGCGAGCTGCCATCCGCACGAGCCGCACTGGTATCTGCCCCTGATCGGCGTCGACCCGGCCTGGCAGGGCAAGGGCGTCGGCAACAGGCTGATGCAGCACGCGACCGATCTTTTCGATCGCGACGGCGCGCTGGCCTATCTCGAATCGTCGAACCCGAGGAACATCCCGCTCTACCAGCGCCACGGCTTCGAGATCGTCGGCCGGATCCAGGCCGGCAGCTCGCCTTCCTTCACGCCGATGCTGCGCAAGCCGAGGCGTTAGCCGCACCCCTGCCGCTTTCCGATCCGTCATCCCGAGCGGAGCCGCCCGATCAGGCGCTGTTCACGGCGCCATTGGCGATGCAGTCGAGGAGCTGTCCTGGGCGATGCGCGCCCATTGCGGCACGGCAATGGCCAGCGCCGTAAGCCAGGTCATCTGGTATTGTGATCCCGTCATCGTGGATCAGAGGGCCGAGTGAGACGCCGCGAGTTCATCATCCTTCTTGCCAGCGCGACCGCTTGCCCGCTCGCGGCACGCGCGCAGCAGCAGTCGGGAAAGGTGCCTCGGATCGGTTACCTTCGGGCGATGTCCCCTTCCGACAGGCCGTCCCAGCTCGACGCGTTTCGGCAAGGGCTGCGCGAGCTCGGGTGGCGTGAGGGCCAGAATATTGGCATCGACTATCGATATGCCGAGGGTCGGTTCGACCGCCTGCCCGACCTGGCGGCCGACCTGGTTCGGCTCAAGGTGGACCTCATCGTAGCGGAGGGGACTCAAGGAGTGACGGCAGCCAGGAACGCCACCGGGACGATCCCCATCGTCATGACTACCGTTCGCGATCCTGTTGGCATCGGCCTCATCGCGAGCCTCGCGCGCCCGGGCGGGAACGTCACAGGGATGTCCGGCAGCGCCGGCCTGGAAATCGTCGCCAAACAGTTGGAGCTGCTCAAGGAGACCGTCCCCGGGATCCGCCGTGTGGCCACCCTTTCGAACCCGGCCAATGCGTACCACCAGCTCGCGATACGAGAAGTGAACGTCGCGGCCCGGTCGTTGGGGGTGCAGCTTCAAGTCCTGGAGGCTCGAGGTCCGAACGAGCTCGACGGCGCATTCGCGGCGATGGCCAGGGAGCGCGCGGAAGCACTCCTCGTGGTGTCCGACGTGATTTTCAACAACCACCGGGCACGGCTCGCAGACCTCGCAGCAAGAAGCCGCCTGCCGGCAGCATACGGCGTCAGGGAGAGTGTGGAGGCCGGGGGTCTCATGTCTTACGGGACGAGCTTTCTCGATCTCTACCGGCGCAGCGCCGCGTACGTGGACAAGATCCTGAAGGGCGCCAAGCCCGCGGACCTGCCCGTGGAGCAGCCGACCAAGTTCGAGTTGGTGATCAACCTCAAGACAGCGAGGGCCCTTGGTCTCACGGTGCCGCCAGCGCTTCTCGCCCGTGCCGACGAGGTGATCGAATAGGACTGCTTTTGCAACTACGGCGGATCGCCTCGAAGGAAGGTGCGCCACCTCAATACCTGAACGTGACGTTGAGCGAGCCGAAGATCGTCCAGCGGTCGCGCTGGTAGAACTCGGGCGTCCGGAAGAGCTGGGTGTAGGTGACGCGCACGCCGCGAATCATGAGGGCGAGGCCGGCCTGCGCTTCGCCGACGAAGGGCCGGTGGCCCACGCGAAGGCTCTGCCCATCGGTGTTGCCGTCGAGAAAGATGTTGCGGGCGACCGCCTCACCGCCAATGCCGGCAAAGAGATACCAGCCGAAGCCATCGCCGATGAAGCCCTCCGACCCGGGCAGCGCCGGTCGCGCCCGCGCCGGGCCGAAATCGTTGCGCAGCTCCTTGCCGAGACGCATCGTCGCGCCGGCGCTGGCATAGATCGAGACATTGCCGACCGCACCGCCGATGTTGGGGATGATGTCGTACTCGAGCTTGGGATCGTCGAGGAGAAGCCAACGGCCGACCCGCCACTGGCGCTCGAAGGTGAGGTTGAGGGTCGGCTCGTTGTGCAGCTGGTTGGCCCAGCCGTAGGTCTTCGGCACGCCGATCAGGGAGTGGATGTTGTTCTGCACGACCTCGCCGCCCGCGGCAGGCCCGATCAGACCGGCGCTGAGCTGCAGCGTGTCGAGGCGCACCGGTTCTTCGCGGTTGGTCCGGGGATCGAACCGCTTGTAGGTGTTCTGGAGCGCGATGCTGGCGTAGAGCCACGCGGCGTAGGGTCGGTCATTGTAGATCGGGTACGTGGCCCACGTATCTTGCGGCGTGTAGATGTTCTGGCCGATCGACAGGCCGATGCGGCGCGTGACCGAGGTCGTGGGTGCCTCGCCAAGGAAGGTCGGCACCGTGGTCAACGCGACGATGCCGTCCGGCAGGTCGGGCAGGGCCGGCGACAGCCAGCCGAACCGGACGCCGCTGGTGTAGTCGCGATCCGTCCGGTTGAAGACGTCGTTCTCGAACTGGAAGGTGAAGATGTTGCGCTGCTCGTCGGGGCGCGGATTGGTCCCCGTCGCCGTCTGCGCGTGCCCGCTGCCGAGGTCGCCGAGACCGATGACGATCGCGAGGGCAACGGCCCTGCCGCTGGTACGGAGCATTGGAGGTGAACGTCAGCTGGGCCTTCCAGTTCCGCGGAGGGTGTCGCGAGCCGGCGCCAGGCGCTGTGGAGCAGATCTTCTTTTCCTCCCCCGTAATCGACCCGTAATCGGGGGAGGTGCCTCATAGGCGTTAAAATACAAGGGGACCTCACCCTGTGAGGAGCGGCCCGGAGGGCCGCGTCTCGATTAGGGCGAAGTAACCTTCGCCCCTTGGTCGGCAACAGTGAGGGTGCGGCAGTTCCGCTTTTCCAACGATCACCCGTGTGGCCCATCCTTCGAGACGGCCGCTGCGCGGCCTCCTCAGGATGAGGTTTTCTTCGTACTTTAACCCCTATGGGGAGGTGCCCCGTCCGACGGGGCGGAGGGGGAAGGCCACACGCGAGATGTTTCCGATTCCGACGTCGGAAAGTCAGGCAACTCGACTGCGGCCTTCCCCCTCCGCCCCCTTCGAAGGGACCTCCCCCGATTACGGGGAGGGTTGGGAACGGCTACTTGGCGAACTCGATCCCGAGCCCGGGGAACGCCCGCAGAATCCGGGTTACCGTCTCGTTCTGCAGCCAGTCGGGATTGCCGGGACGGGCGACGAACTTGAAGCGGACAACGAGGGCGTTGTCGGCGACCTCGGCGATGCCCTGCATCTTGAGCGGCTCGAGCAGCTTTTCCCGCATCTCCGGAACCAGCATGATGTCGGCGCTGACCTTCTGTGTCGCCGCGCGCAGCCGGTCGAGGTCGACATCGCGCGCGAAGCGCAGCGGGAACTCGACTGCGGCCCAGTCGCGGCTGAAGTTCGTGACGTGGCCCAGCTCGCCGAACGGGATAGTATGGATCTGGCCGTTCGGGTTGCGCAGCCGGACCGAGCGCAAGGTGAAGCTCTCGACCGTTCCCTTGCCCTTCTCGCAATCGATGAACTCGCCGACGCGGACGGCGTCGTCGGTCAGGTAGAAGATGCCGGAGACGATGTCCTTCACCAGGGTCTGGCTGCCGAACGACAGGGCGAGGCCCAGCACGGAGGCGCCGGCCAGAAGCGGCGTCACGTTAACGCCGACGACCAGCCAGACGAGCGCGACGCCAGCGAGCGGCCCGAGGAAGAGACGGGCCGTCACGATGGCATCTTCCGGTGTGCCGATCGCGACCAGCGCGCGCTCGAGTTGGCGGAGTAAGATGATCGCCAGCAGCACCGCGATCACGCGCCGGTACAGGAGGCGCGCTTCGCCGTCGTCGACGCCGCAGAGCCTGGCGGCCGGAAGCTCGGGCCGGACGATGAGGCGGAGGATGAAGGCGTAGACCCGCCAGATCACCAGAGCCGTGACCACCATGAAGGCCAGGCGTTGCTGCAGGGTGGCCAGGGGGAAAAGCGCGCCGGCGGAAGACTGGGCCACCAGCCGCAGGGCGACGACGGGCAACAGGTCCAGCAGGGCCAGCAAGCCGAGGGAGGCGAGGGATCGGACACCTCCTTCAGGTGCGGCACCTGCTGCCAGATGCCGCTTCGGGCGGGCAAGGGCGGCGCGCACCAGCCCTTCCGCGACCAGGGCAGCCGCGGCGATCGACAGCAGCAGCAGCAGGAAGCTCCCGGTGCTGCGTCCCCCGACCTTGCTTTCGTCGAGTGCCTGCGGCAGGTCGGCCAGGGCGGCACCAAGCTCCGGGGCCGCGGCGAGAATCTTGAGCAGCCGCTCGCCGAACAGGTCGAGCGCATCGCGATGATCGCTGTTGCCGGCTTCGGGAGCGCCGGCGACGGCGGGCTTTGCCGGCGCGCCTTGCGCCTTCAGCTCCTCGGCGACGGCCTTCTTCACGGCCTCGACCAGGGCGTCGAACTGCGCTTGCGGGAGCGGCTGCGGCTGGGCCGACGGCGGCGACTGGGCAAAGCCGGGCACACGATGCCCAGCAACAAGATCATGGCCTTGCCGCTGTCCGAACCGCCGCCATGTACCTCCCCCTCAGCGGCTCCGCGCACCGGCCTGTCACGGCTCGCAGGCCCGACCCGACAGTGCCCATGGCCGGAGAATCTTTCCCGTCCGGCAATGCCCTAGCTGCCGGTGATCTCTTTCAGCATCCCGAAGAAGCCGCGCTTGCGTGCAGACGAGATCGTCCAGTCGACGGGCAGCGACTGGAAGCCGTCCTCGAAGCGCTCGCGGATGCGCCGATAGTCGAAGAAGCCCCAGCTCGCGCCGCTCTCGACCGCGGCGGCGAAATGATTGTCGGGCTTGTCGAACTCGAAATGGTCGTCCTCGTTGTAGACGATCGGCTGGCCGCGATAGCCGGCGCCCGCCCGCCAGTTCCTGACCTGCAGGCGGATGCCGTGAGGGCTCGGCTGCATCGGCCCGTCGGGACCGTAGATGCCATTGCCGTGCGGCAGCAAGAAGTCCGCCGCGGCGAGGATCGCGGCCGGCGGCGCCTCGCGCGAGATCAGGCTGGTGCTGACCAGCAGCTTCCCCCGGCTGCGCTGCTTGGCCAACCCGATCAGCTCATGGCAGCGGCCGGCGGCGATGATGTCGTGGGCCCACACGCCGTTGAGATCTACCTCGTTGCCGATCTCGAGCAGAACATTGGTGGCGTTGCGTGCCAGCAGCCAGTCGATGGCGTTGGTGACCGCCGCCTTCACGGCACCCTCGCCTGCAAAGGTGCGGCTCTGCTTGCCGTAGAACAGGCCGAGGATCACCACCATGCCGATGCGATCGCAGGCCTCGATGACCGAGGCGAGGCGTGCCGCCCAGGCGGGCTTGATCGTGCCGTCGGGCATGAAGCCGCAGATCTTCCACGGCTGGTGCCAGGAATAGCCCTGAGGGCTGCCGCCCGAGAGGTTGAGGCACACCGCCAGCAAGCCATGCGCGCGATAGGCGGGCAGGGCGGCGATGAACTCGCACGTGCTGCGCTCGGCATCCCAGTCGCCATCGGCATAGGCCCAGGCGCCGCGCGTGGCGGGGTTCTCGTCGTCGGCGATGGCGTTGGCCATGCGGCTGTTGAACAGCATGCCCTCGATGCGATGACCCTTCCAGCTGCGGCCGGCATAGGTCGGTACGCCATTCAGGGTGAAGCCGACGTCGGAGATGGCGACGACGGTCATCTAGAACCCGACCGCGGCGCCGTCGCGCCGGCTTTCCGAGGCGCCGAGATAAGGGCCGCCCTCGGGGAAGCGCCAGATGATCTGGCTCGAGCCGAAATCGAAGCTCGGCGACTTGGTGCGTGTCACCTTGTGGCCGCGCGACTCGAGGCCTTCGAGCGTGGCGGCCGGCATGTGCTCCTCGGCCCAGATCGACTTGTCGGCTTCGTGCACCCGCCAGCGCGGGCCGTCGATGGCGGCCTGCGGGTTCTGCCCGTAATCGACGATGCGCGAGAACACCTGCATGTGGCCCTGAGGCTGCATGGCGCCACCCATCAGGCCGAACGTCGCAATCGGCCTGCCGTCCTTGGTGATGAAGGCGGGGATGATGGTATGGAACGGCCGCTTTCGCGGACCGACCTGGTTGGGATGGCCGGGCGTGGTGACGAACCCGGTGGCGCGATTCTGCAGGGCAATGCCGGTGCCGGGCACGACGATGCCCGAGCCGAAGCCGGTGTAGTTGGACTGGATCAGCGACACCATCATGCCCGAGGCGTCGGCGGTGCCGAGGTAGATCGTGCCGCCGTGCTTGGGCACCCCGGGACCGAACTCCTTGGCCTTCCTCGGGTCGATCAGCCTGGCGCGGCTCTTGAGATATTGCTTGTCGAGCAGCTCGGCCGGCGTCACCTCCATGTGACGCGGATCGGCGACGTAGCGCCAGATGTCGGCGAAGGCGAGCTTCATCGCCTCGATCCTGAGATGCGCCACCTCCGGCCCGTCGCAGTCGTGCCCTGCGAGATCGAAATTCTCGAGGATGCCGAGCGCCATGCAGGCGGCGATGCCCTGGCCCGACGGCGGGATCTCGTGCAGCGTCGTGCCGCGATAGGTGAGCCCGATCGGGTCGACCCAGTCCGGCTGGTGGTCGGCCAGATCCTCCTTGCGCAGCGCGCCGCCGGTCTCGCGGGCGTAGCGGTCCATCGTCTCGGCGAGCTCGCCGTGATAGAAATCCTCGCCTTTGCTCTCGGCGATCCTGGCCAGCGTCCTCGCCTGGTCGGGGAATTTCCAGATCTCGCCGGCCCTGGGCGCGCGGCCGTTGGGCAGGAACGCCTTGACCCAGCTCTCCTGGCCCTTCAGCCGATCGATCGCCCGGTCCCATTGACGGGCCACCATGTAGGAGACGCGAAAGCCGTCGTGGGCGTACTTGATGCCCGGCTCGAACAGGTCGGCGAAGGGCAGCTTGCCATAGCGTCCATGCAGCTCCATCCACAGCGAGACGGCGCCCGGCGTCGACACGCTCTTCCAGCCGACCGAAGGCATGGCCGACTGGCCGGCATACTGGTCGGGTGTCATGAGCGCCGGCGAATGGCCCGAGGCGTTGAGGCCGACCAGCTTGCTGCCGTCCCACAGGATGCAGAAGGCGTCGGCGCCGATGCCGTTCATGGTCGGCTCGACCACGGTGATGGCGATGGCGGCGGCGACCGCGGCGTCGACGGCGTTGCCGCCGCGCGCCAGCATGCGCAGGCCCGCCGTGGCCGCGAGATGCTGGGAGGAGGCGACGACGTTCTCGGCGAAGATCGGCAGCTTCCTGGACGCGTAGGGAAAATCGTACGAAAAAGTCGGCACTCGGAAATCCTTTCTACTTCTTCCTTGCGACCGCGAGGGCCTCGATGCGGGCGAGCAGGCGCGGCGCCTGCAGGAACTCGCGATGCTCGGCATCGCTCTTGCCGAGCAGCCGGGACAGATCGAGCACGCCGGCGCCGGCAATCTCCCCCATCCGTCCCGACAGCGTCACGCGTTCGCCGAGGCGAAGCGTCTTTAGCGCCGCGATGGCCGGATCGGAAAGGCCCGGCGGCGGCGGTACGCGGGATCGTGTGGAGAAGAAGTCGGCGACCGAGCCGGCGAAGGCCATGGTCCAGTCATTGAAGGCGTAGAGCGATATCTGGCGGCCGATCTGGATGGTGACGGCGGCGCTCTGGGCATTGCCTTCGATCTTGCCCAGCACGCCACACCAGTCGGTGAAGCCGCCGATCTTCTCCGACAGCGCGATGCACTGCCTGGCCGCTTCCTCGACCTGCAGCGGATTGTTCGACGCGAGGGCCGGCCTGGTGACGCCCCGCACGGCGTCGAGAAAGGCCTTCTGCGCCGGGTTGCGCTCCTCGCACGGCTGGTCGAAGCAGCCGGCGAGGAGCGACGCCGAGCCGAGGATGACCGCCGACCGACGGGTCATGTCTTCCGGGGCGCGACTCATGGATGCGACGGTGCCACTCCAGTGGCGCTCTTCCTGCCGATCACACCCCCCATGGCTGCCACAGGAGGGCGCGCGCTCATGGGCGCTAGTTTTGCTCGAAGGCCCAACACAATCCTCATCCTGAGGAGGCCGCGTGGCGGCCGTCTCGAAGGATGGGCTACACACGAAATCGCTGAAAAAGCGGTGTCGCAGCATCTGATCAGTTGCCGACCCTTCGAGACGCGGCCCTCCGGGCCGCTCCTCAGGGTGAGGTCCCTTTGTAAGCCAGGTCGGCGCCTATGAGGTAGCGCGCTCCCGGCCGGCTCATGCCGCCTTGGCCTGGGCCTTGGCGCGCTCTTCCTCCTTCAGTTCCTTCTTCGAAAGCTTGCCGACCGGCGTCTTGGGCAGCTCGGGCCGGATCTCGAGGGCGACTGGCATCTCGTGCTTGCCGATCTTGCCGTCGAGATGCTTCTTCAGCTCGTCGAAGGTGAGCGAGGCGCCGGGCTTCAGCTTCACGAACACCTTGGGCGCTTCCTGGCGATAGGGATCGGGGATGCCGATCACGATGCATTCGTCGACCGCGGGATGCTCGTAGACCGCCTCCTCGATCATGCGCGGATAGACGTTGTAGCCGGACGAGATGATCAGGTCCTTCGAGCGGTCGACCAGGAACAGCCAGCCGTCGGCATCCATGTAGCCCATGTCGCCGGTGCGCAGGCCCTTCCAGTTGCTCGCCGGATGGCTGAACAGGACCTTGTCGGTCTCCTCCGGTTTCTTCCAGTAGCCCTTCATGACCTGCGGGCCGATGATGCAGACCTCGCCGACATTCTCCTTGCCGGGAGGGAGCACCTTGTCGCCGTTCTCCATGTCGCGGATCTCGATGATGGTGCCGGGCATCGGCACGCCGCACGAGCCGACGCGGCGCACGCTCTTGTCGACCGGGCAGATCGCGCCGGTCGGCGACGTCTCGGTGAGCCCGTAGCCTTCGATCAGGGTGGCGCCGGTCAGCTTCTCGAAGCTCTGCTGCACCTCGACCGGCAGCGGGGCGCCGCCCGACATGCAGATCTTGAGCGACTTGAGGTCGAGCCCCTGCGCCTTGGGATGCTTGTTGATGGCAGTGTAGAGCGTCGGCACGCCGGGCAGGAAGGTCGGCTTCTTCTTGCCGAGATCGTTCACGATCATGTCGATATCGGGTCGTGGGTAGAGGATCAGCTGGTTGCCGTTGCGCACCGCGCCCAGCATGATCCCGGACAGCGCGTAGATGTGGAACAGCGGCAGCACGCAGACCACCTTCTCGGTGCCCGGCGTCGTGTAGGGCACGGTCCAGGCCTGGCCCTGCGACATCGCGGAGACGATGCAGCCGTGCGTCAGCATGGCGGCCTTGGGCAGGCCGGTCGTGCCGCCGGTGTACTGCAGCAGCGCCACCTCGTCCCACAGGTTCTCGCCGACGGGATGGGAGGCGTACTTGCCCTCGTTGGCCAGCAGGTCCTTGAAGGACATGTGCCAGTCGTCACGCGGCCAGGGCGACAGCTCCTTCTTCTTGGCGATCGGGTAGAGCCAGCTCTTGGGCCACGGCAGGTAGTCGGCGATCGAGCCCACGATCAGCTTCTTGAGCCGCGTCTTGCCGCGCATCCCGGCCATCTTCGGGTACAGCGCGGCGACGTCGAGCGTCACCAGGATATCGGTCTCGGAGTCGCCGATCTTGAACTCGAGCTCGCGGGCGGCGTCGAGCGGGCTGTAGTTGACCACCCGGCCGCCCGCCTTGAGCACCCCGAAGAAGGCGATGAGGTAGTGCGGCGTGTTGGGCAGGTAGAGGCCGACGTTGATGCCCGGCTTGACACCGAGCTTCTGGAACCCGGCAGCGGCCTTGTCCGAGGCTTCCTTGTAGTCACGGAAGCTCATGACCTTGTCGAGGAAGTCGGTGAACGGCCGGTCGCCGTACTGGGCGCAGCTTTCCTCGAAGAGCTGATGAATCGGCTTCTTCGGAATCTCGAGCTCCCACTTCACGCCGGGCGGATAGCTCTTTTCCCACGGATAGTTGGCCATTCTTCTGGTTCCTCCCTCGCGCGACTATTGTTGGCGGCCGGCGGGCGGTCAAGCCGACGGCGGGATCCGGTACTCGTACTCGTACAGGGTGCGGAAGCCTTGCGCGGCATAAAGCGGCAGCGCCGCCTCGTTGGTCGCCACGACCTGCAGCCAGGCGAAGCGGGCGCCGTGCCCCCAGGCCCAGGCATAAAGGCTCTCGGTGACGCGCCGCGCCAGCCCGCGGCGGCGCGCGTACGGCATCACCAGGACATCGAACAGTCCCATGTGATCGCCCTCGACGGCGCCGATCGCCATCGCCATCGGCCGCCCGTCCTCGACCACGAAGGCGAATCCGACCGGGGAGGCGATCGCCGACAGCATGCGCTGCATGGCCGGGCGGATGCTCCGGCCGGACCGGGCTGTGCTGGCTGAACGCCTCGATCCAGGCCGGCGTCGGCTTCGACAGCACCTGGACCTGGGGATCGGGCGCGAGGCCGGGCGGCAGCGGGCTGCGCTGGACCAGGCTGCGCTCGATGGTGCGGTAGCCTTTGTCGGACAGGCATCTGTCCAGATCGGCCGGGGCGAGGGGCGTGAGGCGCCAGACAACGCCCAGACCGCGCTGCCGATAGGGTGCCTCGAGCCTTGTCACCATCTCCTGCCGGAAGTCGCGAATTTCCTCTAATGCGTTGATTGAATTCGCTCTTTTCGTATAGCCGTCGGAGAATCTGAGGCGCCATCCGGCAATGTCGAGGCTTTCCAGGGCGGGCCAGCCGCTGAATGCGAGCACCTCCAGGCGACGGATCTCTCCGAGGTCGATTGATCGTGACAACATGCGTCTGGTGTGATAATTGAAAGCCAATAAAGAACAATCGTTTATTTCCCCTCCTGTAAGTTATACATGAATGTCGACTACCCCTCCGTCGATCTTCGTGTTTGCTGGCAGCTGCTCTCACCGCGCTCCTCCCGCGCCCCAAGTCAGTGGCTGCCAGCATTCCTTCTGATCGCGCTTCTGCCGCTGCTGCTGTCGGCCTGCGGTAGCACCGGGCGGCATGGCTATGCCGACCGGCCGCCGTCGGACCGCGTCGCCTACACCGCCTGGCAGGAATGGACCAGGTTCGGCCGCTCGACGATCGTCTACGGCGGCCACGGCAACGGCTACGTGAACCGCAGCGGCGTCACCGAGCGCAACGAGCCGCTGGCCAGCAAGATCGGCGACTATTGGGGCGCCTGCGGACGTCCGGATTGGAACGGCCGCACTTCCAGCAAGCCGTGGTCGGGCGCGTTCGTCACCTGGGTGATGAGCCGGTCCGGCGTGAGCGCTGCCGAGTTCCCGCGCGACGGCCGGCACGGCGGCTATCTCGCGGCACTGTACGACCGCGAACGCCGCGGCGGCCGTGCGCCCTTCGTGCTGCATGCGCCAAGCGAGTATTCTCCCAGGCCCGGCGACCTGGTGTGCACGGGCACGGCAGGCCCGACCTGGCGCAACGCCGACCCGCGCACGGCCCGGCGGCGCATAGACACGACGGCGAGCCATTGCGACGTGGTCACCGACGTGCGCGGCGGCTACGCCCACGCGATCGGCGGCAACGTGAAGAACAGCGTCACCATGAGCCTCTACCCCGTCACCTCGCGCGGCCGCCTGGCGCCGGTCTCCGGCAAGACCTGGATGATGGTGGTCGAGAAGCGGATTTAGGCCCGCTTTCGGACCGCGGGCATTGTCTGCGCTGGGAGCGCGCCACTCCGATGGCGCTTTCGCTGGCGAGGAGAACTGAAAAGTCACCGCCTGAAGTGTGCCCTCCCAGCGATGAGACCAGCGATGAGTGGTCCTGCGTCACGCTCGTCGCACGGCGAGCGCACAGGCAATGCCGATAGCGGCGACGGCGAGCAGCGGCGTCGCTGCGGTCGACCAGCCGAAATGCTCGACCCACAGGGCGAGCACGGGTGGTCCGGCCAGCGATCCCAGGCTGCCCGTCTGGGCGACCAGGCCGTTGATCGGGCCGATGGCGCGCGGATCGGAGGCGACCGTCGGAACCGAGGCGAACACGGCCGCGGGCACGAGCCCGCCGACGGCGAACGACAGCGCGAAGCAGGCGACGGCCGCGTGGGTCGGAACGAAAGACAGGAGACCAAGCGCGGCCAGCAGGGTCGAGGCGGCCATGCCGGCGACGATCAGTCGGCCAGCCGA
>JALHMO010000109.1 GCA_022844015.1 Reyranella sp.
GCGCGGTGCAGCGTCGCCTCGACCACGGCGTCCCACGGCGCCAGGCCGTCGGCGAGGGAGGCGTCGATCTGGGTCACCAGGATCACCGTGTTGCGGATGATGATGCCGATCAGCGCCAGCACGCCCAGCAGGGCGACGAAGCCCAGCGGCTGGCCGGTCGCCAGCAGCGCGGCCACGACGCCGATCAGGCCGAGCGGCGCCACGCTCACCACCAGGAACAGCTTCTGGAAGCTCTGCAGCTGCATCATCAGGACGGTCGCCATCAGGAACAGCATCAGCGGTACGGCGGCGCCGATCGGCCCCTCGCCTTTGGCGCTTTCCTCCACGGCGCCGCCGGTCTGGACCGAGTAGGTGCCGGGCAACCCGGCCTTGAATCTGGCCACCGCTGGCGCGAGCTGCTCGACGATCGTCGCTGGCTGGAAGTCGCCGTAGATCGATGCGCTGAGCGTGATGGTCGGCTGGCGGTCGCGCCGCCAGACCAGCGGCTGCTCGATCTGGTATTGCACGAGGGCGATGGCGGTCAGCGGGATCGGCTGGCCGTCGCGGCCGGCGAGCTGCAGGCCCTGGAACGTCTCGATGGCGACGCGCTCGGCGTGGGCGGCCCGGGCGACGACATTGATCAGGTAGATGCTGTCGTACATCTCCGTCACCACGGCGCCGCCGACGGTATTGTTGAGCATCGTGGCGATGTCCTGCGAGGACACGCCGAGCTGGCGCGCCCGGTTCTGGTCGACGTCGATGCGCAGCACCAGCCCGGGCTCGTTCCAGTCGTAGACGATGCCGCCGACGTGCGGGTTGGAGGCCATCACGTTGGCGAAGTCGAGCGCCAGCTTGCGCACGGTCTGGACGTCCGGCCCGCTCACCCGGGACTGGATCGGCCGGCCGACCGGCGGCCCGAGCTCGAGCGGATGGACGAAGCCGTCGATGCCGACGAACTCGTCGCGCAGGAGCTTCCTCAGCCGGGCGGCGACGCGCTGCCGGGCGTCGTAGTCCCGGGTGACGATGACGACCTGGCCGAAGAACGGGTTGGCGAGCTGCTCGTCGAGCGGCAGGTAGAAGCGCACGGCGCCGCGCCCGACATAGGAGCTCCAGCGCACGATGTCGGCGTCGCCCGCCAGCGCCTTCTCGAAGCGGTCCATCTCGCGCTCGGTCTCGCGGATCGAGCTGCTCTGCAGCAGGGTCATGTCGACCAGCAGCTCCGGCCGGTCGGCCGATGGGAAGAATTGCTTCTGCACGAAGCCGATGCCGAAGACCGACAGGGCGAACAGCGCCACGGTGACGGCGATGGTGATCCAGCGACGGCGCATCGCCGCCAGCAGGAGCGGCTGGACGAAGCGGCGAAGCCGGCTCGGCGCGGCCTCGCGGCTGGCGCCCTCGCGCGGCAGGACGCTGATGCCGACCAGCGGCGTGAACAGGACGGCGACCACCCACGAGACCAGCAGCGCGATGGCGATGACGGCGAACAGCGTGAAAGTGTAGTCGCCCGCCGAGCTGTTGTTCAGCCCGATAGGGATGAACCCCGCCACGGTGACCAGGGTGCCGGTCAGCATCGGGAAGGCGGTCGAGCTGTAGGCGAAGGTCGCCGCCTTCTCGAGCGTGTCGCCGGCCTCGCGCCGCGCCACCATCATCTCGACAGAGATCATGGCGTCGTCGACCAGCAGTCCCAGCGCGATGATCAGGGCGCCGAGCGAGATGCGCTGGAGGCCGATATCGAGGACGCCCATGAAGACGAACGTCGCCGCCAGGACCAGGGGAATGGCGATCGCCACGGCGAGGCCGGCGCGCAGGCCGAGGCTCAGGAAGCTCACCACCATGACAATGGCGATCGCCTCGAACAGCGCCTGGGTGAAGCCGCCGACGGCCTCGGCGACCACGGCCGGCTGGTTGGAGACGAGGTGCACGCCGACGCCGATCGGCAGCTCGCTCACGACCTCGCGCATCCGCGTCCGCAGGGCATCGCCGAACTCGACCAGGTTGCCTGTCGATTTCATGCCGACCGCGATGCCGATCGCCGGCTGGCCGTTGAAACGGAACATCGGCTGCGGCGGGTCGGCATAGCCGCGCGTGATGGTGGCGACGTCGGTCAGGCGGAAGAAGCGGTCGTCGACCCGGATATTGACCGCCCGCAGGCTTTCCTCCGAGGTGAACTGGCCGCTCACCCTGAGGCTTACCGTCTCGGGGCCGGCCTGCACGATGCCGGACGGCGCCACGGCATTCTGCTCCTGCAGGCTCTTCAGGACAGCCTGCTGGTCGATGCCCAGCCCGGCGACGTGGCGGATCGAGAAGTCGAGGTGCACGACCTCGTCCTGCACGCCCAGCAGCTCGACCTTGCCGGCGTCGGGCAGCTTCAGGATCAGGCTGCGCGCCTGCTCGGCATAGTCGCGCAGCTGGCGAAACGACAGCCCGTCCGAGGTCAGTGCGTATATGGTGCCGAAGACGTCGCCGAACTGGTCGTTGAAGAACGGCCCCTGGACGTTCTGCGGCAAGTCGCTCCTGATGTCGCCGATCTTGTCGCGCACCTGCTGCCAGACGGCAGGGATGGAACGCGCCGGGGTGCTGTCCTTCAGGTTGACGAACACCGTCGTCCTGCCCGGCGTCGTGTAGCTCTTGGTGTAGTCGAGCGCCTCCAGCTCCTGCAGCTTGCGCTCGATCCGGTCGGTCACCTGGTTGGTCGTCTCCTCGACGGTGGCACCCGGCCAGCTCGCCTGGACGATCATGGTCTTGATGGAGAAGGCCGGATCCTCGGCGCGGCCCAGGCGCGTGTAGGCGAGGCCACCCGCGACCACCACCATCAGCATCAGGTACCAGACGAAGGAGCGATGGCCGAGCGCCCATTCGGACAGGTTGAAGGCCTTCACTGCGGCACCTTCACCTTCTGACCGGGCGTCAGGCTGTGCACGCCGACCGTCACGATGCGCTGGCCGGCGGCGATGCCGCCGGAGACGGCCACCCGGGCGTCGGTGCGCTCGGCAATCTCGACCTCGCGCTGGGCGACCGTGCTGCTGGCGGGATCGACCACCCAGACGAAGATCTTGCCGTCCTTGTCGAGCAGGGCAGTCGCCGGCAGATCGATGCGCGGCGACACCGGCCGGGTGAACTTCACCGAGATCGTGATGCCGAGACGGAAGGCGGACGGCGGATCGTCGAGGGTCAGGAACACGATGCGCGTGCGCGTCGTCGGATCGAGATCCGGATCGATGCCGCGCACCCGGCTCGCCTTGATCGTGATCGCGTCATCGAGGGTCACCAGCATGTCGAGATCGTTCTTGCTGCCGAGGATGTCGCCGAGGCCGCTCGGCACGGCGATCACGGCCTCGCGGATCTCCGGCCGGGCGATGGTGACGACTTTCTGACCGGCCGTGACCACCTGGCCGGGCGAGGCATGGCGCCCGGTGACGACGCCGTCGAAATCCGCCTTGAGCTGGGTGAAGGCGAGCGCGTCCTGCGCCTTGCGCAGCATGGCCTGGGCACGGATCAGGTTGGCGTGGGCGGTATCGCGGCTTTTCAGGACCAGGTCGAACTGCGCCTGCGGCGTGATGTTGCGGCCGACCAGCTCGCGCTGGCGCGACTCCTCGGCCTGGGCATTGGCCGCCTGCGCCTCGGCGCCGACGACCGAGGCCTGGGCGCTGCGCACCGAAAGCACCTCGGTGGCCGGATCGAGCGCGGCGAGATCGTCGCCCTTCTTCACGACGTCGCCGACATCGACGAAGCGGGCCACCATGCGGCCGAAGATGCGAAAGCCGAAGTCGGTGCGATAGCGCGCCTCGATGGTACCGGCGAAGGGACCCAGCGTGTCCTCCGTTCGCACCACGGCGATCGTCGAGAGGACCGGGCGGAGGGGCGGCGGGGTGGCATCCTGCGGCTCGTCGCGGCAGGCGCCGAGCATGGACACCATCGCCAGCGCCGACAGCCAGGACAGGCGGCAGGGACTGCGCACAGGAGCGCGCTTTCTTTTCTCCTCCCCAGCAAAGCTGAAGACGTTCATGAGTCCTCTCCGCGCGCGTAGGCGGGGGGAGAGGAAGGGGCCCCACGCGAAGCGTGGGGGAGGAGAGGTGGGTGGTTGCGACACCATCGATGCTGGATGGAGAATGATCGCCTCGCGGACCCCGACCCTATGACCCACCTCTCTTGGCCTCTCCCCCCGCTTCGCGGGCGGAGAGGAACATGAGTTGTGTCCACTCCGTAGCAGCGAAGCTAGGGAGGAGAATGAAGGAGCGCCCCCATGCGGATGCCCAGCGACAGGCCGGGCCGTCATCGCTTGGGCTCCACGGCAATCTCGACCTTCTGCCCGGGACGCAACATCTGCACGCCGGCGGTGACCACGACGTCGCCCGCCCTCAGGCCGCCGGCAACGGCGATGTAGTTCTTCATGTAGCGGTCGACCGTCACCGGCTTCAGGGAGACGGTGTTGCTGGTCGGATCGACCGTCCAGACGGCAGGCGCGCCGGCGACCTCGAACAGGGAGCCCCACGGCAGCAGCACGGCCTTCTGGCTCCTTATCGGGCCGACCGCATTGACCAGCGAGCCCAGCACCATGGCCGGCGGCGTCTCGCGCAGGTTGATCTTCACCATGACGGTGGCGGTCGTCCGGTTGACCACCGGAGCGATCTGCCAGACGTCGCCGACCGTCTTCACGGACGGATCGGTGACCATCGCTATGGGCAGATTCTTGTCGAGAACGACATTGGTCAGCGCCCATTCGTGGATGTTGAAGACGGCGTCGCGCGGCCCGTCGCGGGCGATGGTGTAGACCGGCTGGGCTTGCGCCACGACCTGGCCGGCTTCCGCCCAGCGCCGGGTGATGATCCCGGGTGCGTCGACCCGCAGCTCGGTGAAGGACAGCCGCTCGCGCGCCGACTGCTCGTCGGCGGCGGCCTGCTGCAGCAGCGCATGGGCGGAGCGCTGCGCCGCCTCGGCCTGATCGTGCTCGCGCCGCGTCGTGTTGCCGGTCGACAGCAGCCGCTGCTGGCGCTCGAAGTCGGCCGCCGCCTGGCGCAGCTGGGCCTGGGCGGAGGCGACGCCTGCCTGCGCCGCGGTGAGCTCGGCCTGCTGCTCCTCGGGATCGAGCCGGGCCAGCAGCTCGCCCATCCTGACGTGCTGGCCAGGGTTGACGTAGCGCTCGGCGATCTTGCCGCTCAGCCGGAACGACAGATCGGCTTGGTTTCGCGGCGAGACGACGCCGGTGAAGGTGACAGGCGGGGCGAAGTCGACGACCTCGACAGTGACCGCCTTTACCCGCGTCAGCGGAACTGGCGGGGCGGGGTCGTTCTTGCAGGCCGCCGGCAGGCCGGCGAGCATCGCCCAACCGAGAAGTTGTGCAGCCAAACGGACACGGCTGCTCCGCAGCCGGGCCATGATCGCGAAACCGATGATTGGTGGCTCCCCCGGTGTGCCCCGAAGAATGGTATCAGGTTTGGCAGTCGAAGCGAACGACTCCACGGGAGTGCGCAATGCCTTTGATCAAGCGACTGAGCTTCATCGGCCTCGAGTATGCCTTCGCGCCCGAGAAGGCTTACGGCATGTCGCGCGGCGGCGGTCATCGCCGGCAGGGCGGGCTGGTCGAGGTCGAGACCGACTCGGGCGTGCGCGGCGTCGGCGAGGCGTTCGGCAACCCGCTGGTGACGCGCGAGTACTTCCGCATGGTCGAGCCGATGTTCACCGGCCAGAGCGTGTTCGATTTCGACCACGTCGAGTCGCGCGTGCGCAACGCGCTGTACCATCTGGGCGTCGGCAACCAGCTCACCGCATGCCTGGCGGCGATCAACGTGGCGCTGTTCGACGCGATTGCCCGCGGCTTCGGCGTGCGCGTCTGCGACCTGATCGGCGGCTGCGGCACGACGCGCATCCCGGCCTACGCCTCGACCGGCTTCTTCAGCCGCGATCCGGAGCGGCAGCTCGGGCACATGCTGGCCGAGGCAGCCGGCCATCCCTACGCCGGCGCCAAGATCAAGATCGGCCGTGGCATCCGGGACGACGTTGCCCGGGTCAGGCTCGCCCGCGAGATGCTGGGCCCGGACAGGCTCCTGATGGTCGACATCAACGGCGCCTACACGGCCGACGTCGCGCTCGAGTGCGCCCGTGCCATCGAGCCCTATGGCATCCACTGGATCGAGGAGCCGCTGCCGCCAGGCGACCTCAGGGGCTATGCCGAGTTGCGCGCGCGCTCGCCGATCGCCATCGCCGCCGGGGAGGCACATCACACGGTGCGGGATTTTCGCGCCTTGATCGACGGGCGGTGCATCGACATCGTGCAGCCGTCGATCCCCGGCACCGGCGGCCTTACGGAGGCGAAGCGGATCGCCACCCTGGCGCACGCCCAGAACCTGCGCGTCGCCCCGCACGTCTGGGGTGGTGCGGTCGGGCTCGCCACCGCCTGTCATTTCATCGCCGCCCTGCCGGCGACGCCGCACACCGACCAGCCGCCGCATCCGCTGATGCTCGAGCACGACATGAGCGACAACGAGCTGCGCACCAGGCTCCTGCGCACGCCGCTGGCGCTGGAAGCCGGCCACGTGCTGCTGCCGGACGGGCCTGGCCTCGGCATCGAGCTCGACCGCGACGCTGTGGAACGCTACCGGGTGTGCTGAACGTTCTCTTCCCCGAGATCGAGCAGCGTCGGTGCTCCGCCGAGGAAGCGTCCAGTCGCCCTGCTGCAAGTCCCGCCTAGAAAGGCGATCAGTCCCGGTGTCTTGCGAATCCGTCACGGCGTCGAGTGCCCCGCCGTCGCCTGACAGCCTGCTCAGATGCTGGTTGGGCGGTCTTCAGGTATGCGGGCGCTGGTCGATGCGAAATCCGTGCCGAGCATGACGTCGTCGCTCAGAAGTTGTAGCATCGTGCCACTACGGGGGAGATAGCCATGCCGATGACCAATCGTTTGTACGCCGAGTTCCTGGGCACTGCCTGGCTGGTGTTGGGAGGCTGCGGCAGCGCCGTCCTGGCCGCGGCGTTTCCCCAGCTCGGTATCGGCTTCGTCGGCGTGTCGCTGGCTTTCGGGTTGACCGTGCTGACCATGGTCTATGCCCTGGGCCCGGTGTCGGGCGGGCATTTCAATCCGGCGGTGACCGTCGGCCTGGCCTGCGGCGGGCGTTTCCCGTGGGGCGAGGTCGTCCACTACGTCGTCGCCCAGGTGCTGGGCGGCATCGCCGGGGCGGCGATCCTTTATGTCGTCGCGACCGGCAAGGCCGGCGCCGACATCGGCGGCTTCGCGACCAACGGCTACGGCGACCTGTCGCCCGGCAAGTACGGCATGGTGGCGGCGCTGGTCATCGAGATCGTCCTGACGTTCGGCTTCGTGACGGTGATTCTCGGCGCCACCGACGACAAGCGCTCCCATCCCGCCGCCGCCGGCCTGGCGATCGGCCTCTGCCTCACCCTGATCCATCTCGTCAGCATCCCGGTGACCAACACGTCGGTGAACCCGGCGCGCAGCACCGCACCGGCGCTGTTCGTCGGCGGGCCTGCCCTTTCCCAGCTCTGGCTGTTCTGGGTGGCGCCCCTGATCGGCGGCGCGCTCGGCGGCCTGGCCTACGGCCTGACGGGACGCCGGGACTGACCAACGGAGATCGTCGCATGACCCCTGCCAGGCCCTTTCTCGTTGCCTCCCTGATGGTGCTGCTGCCGTCGCTTGCCTGGCCGCAGGACATGTCGGCCGAGTTCCGGCTTGCCGCCGCGCCGAACAACATCTCGGGCTGCATCCGCGCCGATCCGCAGTTCACGCGGGTGCACGTCTTCACGCTGAAGGGCGGCCAGGCCGAGGTTCGCGCGTCCGGCGGCATCGACACGAAGCTGAAGCTCACCAGGCCGAACGTCTACGAGACGGACTACCAGCTGGGGCAGCTCCATCTGCACCTCGTCGCCGATCTGGCGGCGACGCCGCCCTCGCTCACGGTCACCGAGAAGAACCTCGGCTGCAAGTGGATGGGTGTGAAGAAATAGGTCGGCCTCTTCGCCCGCGCCGTCGCCCGCGCGTGCCATGACGTCGTTCCGCTGGTCGGTTCCTTTCAGCATCACGATCCTGGCGCTGATCGCGCTGATCCTGGCGCCGCTCGCGGCTGCCCTGCTCTGGCTCGGCTGGCGCTCCGTCAGCCTCGTCGAGCGGTTGAGCGGCGAGCAGCGGGTGATCGTCCTCGAGGAGGCAATCGAGCGCTTCGTCTCGAACGGTCTGCGCGGCGTGGTCTCGGTCGGGCAGACGCTGGCCGAGACGCCGATCTTCCGGATCGATCGCGGCCTGGAGGTCGACGACGAGCGCCGCCGCCAGCTCACGGCGTCGCTGACCCACCATCCGCTGGTCGGCGCGGCCTATGTCGGCTTTCGCGACGGTCGCTTCCTGTACGTAGGTCGGCCCGAGGCATATTGGGATGTGCGCCGTGCGCCGTTCGAGAATCAGAAGCCGGGCACGGTGCAGGTGCTCACCATCGAGGGAAGCGGAAGCGAGCGGCGGGAAACCTGGTGGTTGCAGGAGCCGGACGGATCGCGCAGCAGCACGCGGGTGCAGGCGGTCGACTACGATCCGCTGGGCCGCCCCTGGTACGTCGATACGATGCGCGCCGGCAAGGCGGTGCTGACGCCCCCCTATCGCTTCGTCCAATCGGGCAAGTTCGGGATCTCGGTCGGCGTGCCGCTGGCCGACAACGAGGGCGTCATCGGCTTCGATTACACCCTGCACGCCCTCTCCGAGCTGCTCACTGCCTACAAGATCACCGAGAATTCCGTGATCATGGTCGGCCACAGCCTGAGCGCCGTCGTGGTCGAATCGGTGCCATGCCCGCCGGGCAAGGCGGGTTGCCTGCAAGGCGATGCCCAGGCACGCGAGATCCTGCGCCGCACCATTCGCGAGACGATCGAGGAGGATCGCCAGATCGATCGCGAGATCGACATCGACGGCAACGCCTATCGCCTGATCGTGCATCGCATGGCGCCGGGTTTCGGGCAGCGCTTTGTCGTGGCCGCGGCGGTGCCGCAGATGGAGCTGCTGTCGGCATCGCGCGCGTTGCTGGAGCGGGCTGTGGTCGCCGCGGCGATCGCCGTTGCTCTCGCGGTCGTCGCCGCCCTCGTCGCGTCGTGGCTGGTGTCGCGCTCGATCGCCCGCATTGCCGCCAAGACCGAGCACATCCGCAGCCTCGACTTCTCGGATCGTCTGCCGGTGCGCAGCCACATCACCGAGGTCGCCCGCCTGTCGGACTCCGTCGAGCGCATGCGCGAGGGGCTGGAGGTCTTCGGCCGCTACGTGTCGAAGAACCTCGTGCAGCAGGTGATGCGCTCGCCCGAGAGCTCGGGCGTCGGCGGCGTCCGGCGCGACGTCACCGTGATGTTCACCGACATCGAGAGCTTCTCGTTGCTGAGCGAGCGGATGGAGCCGGAGATCCTGACCGATCGACTGTCGCGCTACTTCGACGCGCTGGGCACCGCCATCTCGGCCAACAAGGGCACGATCGACAAGTATATCGGCGACAGCATCATGGCGTTCTGGAACGCGCCGGAGCCCGATCCCGACCATGTCGCCAATGCCTGCCGGGCGGCCCTGCAGGGCGCCGCCGCCAGCAACCGGCTGCGCGAGAGATGGGCGGCGCGCGGCCGGCCGACCTTCCGCACCCGCTTCGGCCTCCATACCGGCCGCGCGGTCGTGGGCAATGTCGGTGCACGCGAGCGCATCAACTACACGCTGGTCGGTCCGGTCGCCAACCAGGCGTCGCGGCTGGAAGGCCTCAACAAGGTCTACGGGACCGAGATCCTGGCGAGCGGCGAGGTCGTGCAGCTGACCGCCGATCGCTTCCTGTGGCGGCACATCGACCGGATCGTCGCCGCCGGCACGACCGAGGCGCACGAGATCTACGAGCCTCTGGGCGAGGTCGACGATGGCGTTCGGCATTCCGAGTTCCTGGCGCGGTGGCGCGACGGTCATGCCGCCTATGACGCGGGCCGCTTCGAGGAGGCCTTGGCAGGCTTTCGGGCCACCTTGGCCATGCGCCCCGACGATGGGCCAAGCCGTGTCTTCATCGACCGCTGCGCGGCCTTCCTGCGCGATGGCCCGCCGCCCGGCTGGGATGGCACCTGGCACTTCGATCGCAAGTAGCGCCTTTCGCCGGAGGGCTCAGTAGCGAACCGTCACGCCGATGGTGATGAAGCGCGTGCTGGTGTCGTCGAAGAATGTGCCGACCAGCAGGTCGAAGTCGAAGGGCTCGCGGCCCCGGATGCTCGGCGTGTAGCGCAGTCCCGCCTGCGTTCCGACCAACCCGCCCTGTGCGCGACCGAAGGCTTCCAGCATCAGGCCCACGCCGCCGCCGACATTGGCCTCGACCTGGGCGCCCCAGAAGAAAGCGTTGGGAACGTCCGTCGCGAGATAGGTCCAGCCGGCATTGAAGTTGAACCTCACGTTCTCGTTCAGGGGCAGGGTCATCAGCGCCAGGGCCTGGGCATAGCCCAGCTCGCCGGTCACCGGGCTGACGCCGGCATTGAGGCCCAGCCCGACGCCCAAGGCGTTCTTGTCCGCCGACAGGAAATTGAGCTTGATGGCAGGCCCGATCAACGGTCCGGCAACGATGTCGTCCCAGTAGTGCTGGTAGGCGGCGCCGATCTCCAGCCAGGGCATCTGCAGGGTGGTGCAGGCGGGCGCGATGTTGAAATAGCCGTCGCCCGGGATGAACCGGGTGGCCCAGGTCTCGAGGTGGCAGACGCCTGGCGTCTCGACCTCGGAATCGTCGACGATGTGGGGACCGCCTGCCGCCAGCGCCTCGAGGCCGGGACAGAGGACGGACAGCACCAGGCAGGCGAACGTGAGGAGACGAAGCAGCAGCACGCCGGCGCTACGATCGGCGCGCGACATTACGGGCATGGGGCAAGGCAATCACCTTCCCCGGCGCATGCATCCGCCGCTCAGGCCTTCATCAGGGTTCGAACATGCGTCGACACCGACTCGGCCAGCGCCTCGAGGTCGTAGCCGCCTTCCAGGATCGACACGAGGCGGCCCCTGGCGCGGCGATCGGCGATCGCCAGCAGCTCCTCGGTGAGCCAGACGAAATCCTCGGTCTCGACCTCGAGCTGGGCCAGCGGGTCGGCGGCGTGGGCGTCGAAGCCCGCTGACACGATGACGAGGTCGGGCGCGAAGCGGTCGAGCGCCGGCAGGATGCGGTCGCGCCAGGCGGCGCGGAACAGCCCGCCGCCCGAACCGGGGGACAGGGGCACGTTGACGACGTTGTCGGCGACGCCGGTTTCGCTGGCGAAGCCGGTGCCGGGATAGAGCGGATACTGGTGCGAGGAGGCATAGAACAGCGAGCGATCGGGCTCGACCACGGCCTGCGTTCCTTGCCCGTGATGAACATCGAAATCGACGATGGCGACACGTTCCGCGCCGTAGCGAGCCTGGGCGTGGCGGGCGGCGATGGCGACATTGTTGAACAGGCAGAAGCCGCCGGGAACATCCGGCGAGGCGTGGTGGCCCGGCGGGCGGACCGCGGCGAAGGCCGTGCGCACCCGCCCGGCCATCACGGCGTCGACACCGGCAATGGCGGCGCCGGCTGCGTGCAGGACGGCCTCGGCGCTGCCGCTGCTCATGACGGTATCGCCATCCACATGGACGCGCTCGCCGGGGCCGGGACGGACGCCCAGGATCGCCTCGACGTAGTCCTCGGGATGAACGCGGGTCAGCGCCTCGTGCGCCGCGGCCGGCGCCTGCAGGCTGGGCTGGCCGGCGAACGCGGGGTCGTCCAGGGCCGCATGGATGGCGCGAAGGCGATCGGGCCGCTCGGGGTGATAGGGTCCGGTATCGTGCTCGAGGAAGGACGGGTGGCTGATCAGGAGGGTCGCCATGGCTGCTTCCCCTTTACCTTGAGAGGCCTCGCAAAGCGACGATAAGATGCCCGTCTGCCGACAGAAGAGGGGTCATATGTTGCGTTCGCTCGTCGTTGCCGCCCTGGCCTTGGGAGCAACCGAGGGGTTTGCCCAGGAAACCAGCTTTCTGCTGATCAATGGCACCAGCTATCCGATCAGCCAGATGTCGGTATCGCCGACCGACCTGGGCTTCTGGACCCCCAACGTGCTGCACGGGCCGCCGATCGCGGCGGGCGCGCGTCGGCAGGTGACGTTCAATGCGCCAACGACCTACTGCCAGGCCGACATGAGAATCGGCTTCGCCGATGGCGGCGCGCCGGCGGTGTGGGGGAACCTGAACATCTGCACGCTGAGCAGGATCAAGCTGATGTACGACCGCATGAGCGGCGTGACGACGGCGAGCTACGACGAGTAGGGGGCAGCGACAGGGCACGTGCTTCGGAGACCGAGGGTGGCGTCCGATGAGCGGCCCACGGCTTCTGTCATTCCGAGCGTAGCGAGGGGCCTTGCCTGTTGCGCCAGACGTCGCTCGCGGCGCTCGGGGTGACATCGTTGCCGACCGTGCCTATCTCTCGAGACGAAACGCTGGGTTCATCTGCGACGAAGACATAGAGAGCGAGCTCACCATGGCGAACGACACCGGACTGCCCTTGCTGCACGAGACGCCGGAGACGGGTGCGCTGCCGCACGGCGGCGACCTGCTTCGCCTGCCCTTCGACAACAGCTATGCCCGCCTGCCCGACCGCTTCTTCGCCCGCCTGGCGCCGACCCCGGTCGGCGGGCCGCGCCTGATGAAGCTCAACCGCGGCCTCGCCGAGGAGCTCGGCCTGGATGCCGATGCCCTGTCGTCGAGGGCCGGCGTCGCCATGCTGGCCGGCAACCGGATCGCCGAGGGATCGGAGCCGATCGCGCTCGCCTATGCCGGGCACCAGTTCGGCAACTTCGTGCCGCAGCTCGGCGACGGCCGCGCCATCCTGCTGGGCGAGGTCGTGGATCGCCGGGGGCGTCGGCGCGACATCCAGCTCAAGGGCTCGGGGCCGACGCCGTTCTCGCGGCGGGGCGACGGCCGGGCGGCTGTCGGGCCGGTGCTGCGCGAGTACATCGTCAGCGAGGCGATGGCGGCGCTCGGCATCCCGACGACGCGCTCGCTCGCGGCCGTGCTGACCGGCGAGCCGGTGTATCGCGAGACCGCGCTGCCCGGGGCAGTGCTGACCCGCGTGGCGTCGAGCCACATCCGGGTCGGCACGTTCCAGTTCTTCGCCGCGCGCGAGGATGTCGAGGCGCTGCGCCTGCTCGCCGATCACGTGATCGACCGTCACTATCCCGACGCCCGCGACGAGGCCCAGCCCTATCGCGCCCTGTTCGAGCGCGTGATCGCCCGCCAGGCCGGGCTGGTGGCCCGATGGATGCTGGTAGGCTTCATCCATGGCGTCATGAACACCGACAATTGCTCGATTGCCGGCGAGACGATCGACTACGGCCCTTGCGCATTCATGGATCACTACGATCCCAAGACCGTGTTCAGCTCGATCGACCACGGCGGCCGCTACGCCTACGCCAACCAGCCGCGCATCGCTCACTGGAATCTCGCCCGTTTCGGCGAGACGCTGCTGCCCCTGATCGCCGACGATGCCGAAGCCGCCCTGGCGATCGCCAACGAGTCGCTGGGCACCTATCAGCGACTGTACGGCGAGGCGCTGATGTCGGGCATGCGGCGCAAGGTCGGCCTGTTCACGGCGGAGGATGGCGACGCCGCGCTCATCCAGGATCTGCTGACCGCCATGGCGGAGAGCGAAGCGGATTTCACCTTGACCTTTCGCCGCCTCGATCCCGAGCTCGACATTTCTGCCCGCGCGCTGTTCTCGCAGCCCGAATCCTACGATGCCTGGGCGGTGCGCTGGCGCGAACGGCTGGCGCACGAGCCGCAGGATGCGGCGACGCGGCGCCAGGCGATGCGCTCGGTCAACCCCGCCTACATCCCGCGCAATCACCGCGTCGAGGCCGCCCTGGCGGCGGCGGTCGAGGGAGATTACGCGCCGTTCGAGGAGCTGCTGACGGTTCTGGCGCGGCCATTCGAGGATCGTCTGGAATACGCCGCCTATGGGGAGCCTCCCTCCGCCGGGCAGCGGGTGTGTCAGACGTTCTGTGGCACCTGAAGCGCCGATGCGAGACGTGCGAACCCGTCGTCATCTGCCGGCAGGCCTAATCTCAGCAATGTCGGTCGATCGGCAAACTGCCTGACGTGGATGCCGTGTCTGGCCAGCGCGTCGGCCAGGCGCGAGGCCGCGCCATGCTCGACGAGCCGGAACAGGATCGTTCCGCCAAGGACCTCGCAGCCGGCCGCCGCCAGCAGGGCATCGAGCCGCTCGCTATCGGTCGCCAGACGCCGGGCGGCCGCGGTCAACCAGGCATCGTCAGCCAGGGCCCGTCGCCCGATCTCCAGGGCCGGGCCGGATACGGCCCATGGGCCGAGCGCGCCGCGCAGCCGCTGCGCCATTGCCGGCGAGGCGATGGCGAAACCCAGTCGAACGCCAGCCAGGCCATAGGTCTTGCCGAAGGATCTCAGGACGATCGCGTTGCCGGGCACTGCGCCGACCAGGCTGGCCTCGGCCGGCAGGAAGTCGATGAACGCCTCGTCGACGACCAGCAGGGTCGCCTTGACGGTGCGCAGGGCGTCGGCGGGGACCAGCCGCCCGGTAGGATTGTCCGGGTTGACGACCACGACGACGTCGGCGCCTTGCGCGGCAGCGAGGTCGGGCACAACGGAAACCTCGTGCCCCTCGCGGCGCCAGCAGAGCGCGTGCTCGGCATATGTGCGACCCACGATTGCGACCTTGGATTTCGGCTGCAGGCGCGGCAGCAGCTGGATCAACGCCTGCGTGCCGGGCGCGGCGACGATCGCTGCCTCGCCGCCGACACCGTAACGCCGGGCCGCGGCGGAGAGCAGCGCATCCTCGGCCGCGCGGGAGGGCAGGCGCGACCAGCCTTCTGCCGGCAGGTCGCCTACGGGATAGGGAACAGGATTGATCCCGGTCGACAGGTCGATCCAGGGACGAGGGGCCTGCGGGTAGCGACGACCCAGCGCCGCAAGATCGCCGCCGTGCTCGATCGGTTTTTCCATCGCGGCCGTCATGATAGGCACGTCTGCCATGTTCGCCGAGCTCGCCCTCATTGCCGTCGCGACCGAAGCGATCATCGGGTACCCGGACGCGGTTTACCGACTCGCCGGTCACCCGGTGACCTGGATCGGGCGGCTCATAACATGGTGCGACCAGGCGTGGAATTCGCCCACCCGGTCCGCCGAGGAGCGCCGCGGGCGCGGCCTGTTGACGCTGCTGCTCCTGATCGCCGTGGCCGTGATCGCAGGCCTCGTCGTCACGCGCGTCGCCGACCAGATATTGCCGTCGTCGGTCGCGTTGCTGGTCTGCGGCGTGCTCGCCAGCAGCCTGCTCGCCCAGCGCAGCCTCGACACGCACGTGCTTGCCGTTGCGACCGCTCTCGAGCAGGGCGGGCTCGAGGCGGGCAGGCAGGCGGTCTCGCATATCGTCGGCCGTGACACCCGAGCGCTCGACGAGGCCGCGGTGTGCCGCGCGGCCATCGAGAGCCTGGCCGAGAATTTTTCCGACGGCGTGGTGGCGCCACTGTTCTGGATGGTGGTCGGCGGATTGCCGGGCGCGCTCGCCTACAAGGCGATCAACACCGCCGACAGCATGATCGGCCACAAGTCGGAGCGCTACCTCGCCTTCGGCTGGGCGTCGGCGCGCTGCGACGATCTCGTCAATCTGCCGGCATCGCGCCTGTCGGCCTTGTGGCTGGCGCTGGCTGCCGCGTTGCTCGGCCTCTCGCCGCGCGCGGCGCTGGCGACGGTGTGGCGCGATGCCGGTCATCACAGGTCGCCCAACGCCGGTTGGCCGGAAGCCGCGATGGCCGGCGCCCTGACGATCCGCCTGTCGGGCCCGCGCACGTATCACGGCACGCCCGTGCAGGAGCCCTGGGTAGGCGAGGGGACCAGCGACCTGACGGCGCAGCACATTCGCGCCGCCTTGAAGCTCTACCGGGTCGCGTGCGGCCTGCAGATCGCGGCGCTCGTCGCGCTGATGATCAGCCTGGATTAGAGTGGTGCTCTCTTACGTCGATCATGCTCTTCCGGACCGCGAGCGTCCCGCTCGCTCAGAGTCATGAGCGAGCGGGACGCTCGCGGTCCGGAAGAGACTGAACGTGATCCTTTCGGAGCCTTGGCTTCACTTGAAGCAATCACGCTCTGGTGAGCCTGGGCGGGTGCGCCAGTGCCAGCAGCCGGTCGCAATCGATGGCGCGCTCGAGGTGGTCGGCCAGCAGATCGAGGGTGGCGTCGATTGCCGGCTCGTAGGCGAGATCGGACGCCTGCGCGCCGATGCGCTTCAGCCAGTGTCGGCGCTGACGATCGTCGGTCATCAGCCCGTGGACGTAGCAACCGGCGATGCGGCCATCGGCGCTGATGGTGCCGTCGAGGCGCTCCTCGCCGAGCCTGAGCAGCGGGCGGCAGCCCTGTGGGCTCGGCGCGCGCGTGGTTCGCCCGATGTGCATCTCGTAACCCTTGAAAGGCACCGCGCCGGCGACGGTCTCGCCCGACGTTTCGACCAGGATCTTGTCGCCCTCCAGCACGGTGTCGACGTCGAGCAAGCCCAACCCTGCGACCGTTGCCGGCGGGCCCTCGATGCCGTCGGGATCGGCGACCGTGCGCCCGAGCATCTGGTAGCCGCCGCAGATGCCCAGCACATGGCCGCCGCGGCGCAGATGGGCCGCCAGGTCGATGTCCCAGCCGGCCTGCCGCAGGGCCGCGAGGTCGGCGATGGTCGCCTTCGATCCGGGCAGGACGACCAGCATGGCATCGCCGGGAACCGCTTCGCCGGGCCGTACGAACACGAGGTCGACGTGGGGCTCGAGGCGCAGCGGATCGAAATCGTCGAAGTTGGCGATGCGTGGATAGGCGAGGACGGCGATCCGCGTGCGGTCACCCCCAGCGGTCGCGCTGCGCCCGGGCAACCCGAGCGCATCTTCCGCCGGCAGGCGGCCAGCCGCCTCGAAGAACGGCACCAGCCCCAATGCCTGCCAGCCGGTATGACGGGCGATCGTCCTCATGCCGTCGTCGAACAGCGTGGGATCGCCGCGGAAGCGATTGACGATGAATCCCACGATCATCGCTGCATCGGCCGGCTCGATCACGGCCTTGGTTCCCACCAGGCTCGCGATCACGCCGCCGCGGTCGATGTCGCCCAGCAGCACGACCGGGACGTCGGCCGCCCGGGCGAAGCCCATGTTGGCGATGTCGGCAGCGCGCAGGTTGACCTCGGAGGCCGAGCCGGCGCCTTCGACGAGAACGAGGTCGGCGGTGGCTGCGAGCCGCGCGAAGCTGTCGAGCACCGCGCCCAGCAGCCTTGGCTTCATCGCCTGGTATTCGCGCGCCCTGGCGTTGCCCACGACCTTGCCCTGCACGACGACCTGCGCGCCGATCTCGCTCTGGGGTTTCAGTAGCACCGGGTTCATGTGAACGCTGGGCGGCACGCGTGCGGCGCGCGCCTGCAACGCCTGGGCGCGGCCGATCTCGCCGCCGTCCGCCGTCACCGCGGCATTGTTCGACATGTTCTGGGGCTTGAACGGCCGTACGGCGAGGCCGCGGCGCGTGAACACGCGGGCGAGACCGGCGACGATCAGCGACTTGCCGACGTCGGAGCCTGTGCCCTGGATCATGAGGGCGCGGGCAGCCATCAGAACTCGATGCCCTCCTGGGCCTTCACGCCGGCGGCGAAATGATGCTTCACCAGGGTCATCTCGGTGACGAGATCGGCCGCCTCGATCAGCTCGGGCTTGGCGTTGCGCCCGGTGACGACGATGTGCTGGTCGGTCCGGCGCGCCTTCAAGGCCGCGACCACCTCGCCGATCCCGAGATGGTCGTAGCGCAGCGCGATGTTGAGCTCGTCGAGCACGATCAGCCGGATGGCGGGGTCGGCTATCAGCGAGCGCGCCTTCGCCCAGGCGCGCTGCGCTGCCTCGACATCGCGGCTGCGATCCTGGGTTTCCCAGGTGAAACCTTCACCCAGCGTATGCCATTCGACCTGGTCGCCGCCCAGTCGCTCGATGGCGGTCCGCTCGCCGGTCTGCCAGGCGCCCTTGCCGAACTGCACGACGCCGCACCGCAGGCCGCGCCCGACGGCGCGCACCAGCAATCCCCAGGCCGCCGTCGACTTGCCCTTGCCCTTGCCGGTATGGACGATCAGCAGGCCCTTCTCGACGGTTTTACTCGCGACCTCGGCATCCTGGATCGCCTTGCGGTTCGCCATCTTCGCCTTGTGGCGGCCGTCGTCGTCCGTCTCGAGGGCCATCGTTTACTGCCTTTGGTCGTGGGGCCGCACAATGGGCGGCCGAACCGCGACCAGCAAGCCAGTTGACGGGGCTTCCCCGACGCCCCTATCAAGAAGCCGACGGTGCCCCTCACGGGGCTCAATAGGGAACGCGGTAGGATCACAATCCGCGGCTGCCCCCGCAACTGTAGTCGGTAAGCCAAGGGCCAGACATACCACTGGGAAACCGGGAAGGTGGCCGGCGGCGAGGACCCGAGAGCCAGGAAACCTGCCGTCGCATCGCCGTTCCGAGCCGCTGCGCGGGGAGTCGCAGAGGTCAGGCAAACCCGGGCCATGGTGGCATCGGGCTCCGTCGGACGGCATCGAGGCGGATCCTGCCGGATCCGCGACGACGGAGGATGCCATGATGTCTTCGATCACCAGGCTCGGGGCCTGCGCCGGAATCGCCACCCTGGCCATGCAAGTGCCAGCCTTCGCCCATCACCCCATGGGCGGCACGACGCCGGTGACGTTCCTGCAGGGGCTGCTGTCCGGGCTGGGTCATCCCGTCATCGGCATCGATCATCTCGCTGCCATCGTCGGCGCCGGCCTTCTGGCGGCTCTCGCCCGGCGTGGCGTCGCGCCGCTGCTGGCGTTCAGCGCGGCCCTGATTGCCGGCGTAGGCGTGCACCTCACGGGCGCGGATGTTCCCGTGAGCGAGCTGCTGGTCGGCCTTTCGACCATTGCCATCGGCGTGCTGGTCCTGATGCGCCAGTCGATTGGCCCGGTTGCGGCCGCGTGCCTGTTTGCCGTCGTCGGCCTGCTTCATGGCTATGCGCTGGGCGAATCGATCGCCGGCGCCGAGACGGCACCGTTGGTCGCCTATCTTGCCGGCCTGCTGATCATCCAGACCGCCATCGCATTCGGCGCCTATGCCCTGCTCGTGCGCCTGCCGACGCGCGCAATACCGATGACCATCGCGGGCGTCGTGGTGGTTCTGGTCGGCGGAATGACGGCGGCGGCGGCGACCGGCCTGGTCGGCTGAGGCTTCGTGACGCCATCCACGCTCCATGTCTGCGTCACCTGCCGCGGCGAGGCCACGTCACCGGAGATGCAGCGCCCGGGCGCGCGCTTGCTGGCGGCCGTCGAACGCCGTGACGAGGCCGAACGCGCAGGCCTCGACATCGTCGCCGTCGAATGCCTGTCCAACTGCCAGCGCAGCTGCAGCGCAGCTGTCACGGCGCCGGGCAAGTGGACCTACGTGATCGGCGGCCTCGATCCCGACCTGCACGCTGCCGACATCCTCGCGTTCGCGCGCCTGCACCAGGCCCATGAGCAGGGACTGCCGGTGTGGCGCGAGCGCCCCGTCCATATCCGCAAGAACACGATTGCACGCGTACCGCCGGTGCAGTCGATCAAGGAGCACCGATGAGCGTCGCAAAGGTTCCCTGCACCATCGTCACCGGCTTCCTGGGGGCCGGCAAGACAACCCTGGTCCGCCACGTGCTGGAGAATGCCGGCGGCCGCCGGCTCGCCGTTATCGTCAACGAGTTCGGCGACGTCGGCATCGACGGCGAGATCCTGAAGAGCTGCGGCATCGAAAGCTGCCCGGAGGACGCCATCGTCGAGCTGGCGAACGGCTGCATCTGCTGCACCGTCGCCGACGATTTCGTGCCGGCGCTGAAGGCACTGCTCGACCGGCCATTTCCGCCCGAGCACATCGTCATCGAGACGTCGGGGCTGGCCCTGCCCAAGCCGCTGGTGAAGGCGTTCAACTGGCCCGAGATCGCCTCGCGCGTCACCGTCGACGGCGTGGTCGCCGTGGTCGATGGCGCGGCGGTGGCGGCCGGCCGCTTCGCCGACGATCCAGAGGCGATCGCCCGCCAGCGCGCCGACGACGAGTCACTCGATCACGACAATCCTCTCGAGGAGGTGTTCGAGGACCAGATCCTGTGCGCCGACCTCGTGATCCTGAACAAGGCCGACCTGATGTCGGCCGACGACGTTGCCAGCGTGACCGGCCAGATCGGCAAGACGCTGCCGCGGGCGGTCAAGGTCGTCGAGGCCGAGAACGGCCAGGTGCCGATCGACGTCCTGCTCGGCCTCGGCGCCAGGGCGGAGTCCGACCTGGGCAGCCGTCCGTCGCATCACGAGCTCGAGGGCGAGCACGATCACGACGATTTCGACACCTTCATCGTCGACCTGCCCGCCTTTGCCTCGCCGCAGATTCTGGTCGACCGCATGGTGAAGGCCGCCGAGCAACATGACGTGCTGCGCATGAAGGGTTTCGTCGACATTGCCGGCAAGCCGATGCGGCTTCTGGTGCAGGGTGTCGGCGCGCGCATCCAGCACCAGTTCGATCGCAAATGGTCGGCCGGCGAGGCGCGGCAAGGCCGCCTGGTGGTGATCGGCGAGAAGGGCTTCGATCGCGGCGCCATTCGCACCCTGATCACGGGCTAGCCCGGGACCGGAAGGCGCGCGGCATGCATGTCCTCGCGACCGAGCTGGCGACGCTGGACGAGGCGGAGGTCGCCGTCGATCTCGGCCAGTCGCCGGCCGACATGGTGATGCTGTCCTTCTCCGACAGCGACCTGTCTGCCCTGGCGGCCGGCTGGGAGGAGGATTCGGAACGGCTGCCGTCCCTGCGCCTGGCCAGCCTCAAGCGACTCAAGCATCCGATGTCGGTCGATCTCTATGTCGACAGCGTCGCGTCGCGTGCCCGGATCGTGATCGTGCGCTGCCTGGGCGGGCTCGACTACTGGCGCTACGGGCTGGAGCGCCTTGCCGACACGGCGCGCGAGAGGGGCTTGCTGCTTGCGGCGCTGCCCGGTGACGACCGTGACGACCCCCGGCTCACCGGTGTGTCGACCTTGGCCGGCGAGCACCTCGCGCGCCTGAACGGCTTCTTTCGCGAAGGCGGCGTCGAGAACCTGCGCCAGGCGCTGCGCTATGCGGCAAGCCTGATCAGCTGCGACCTGCCGTGGGTGCCGCCGGATCCGGTCGGGCCGGTCTCCGTTATCGGCGAGCCTTGCGCGGATCGGCCGGTTGCCCTCGTCGTGCTCTACCGCGCCAATCTCGTGGCTGCCGATATCGCGCCGATCACCAGCCTGATGGAGGCGCTGGAGCGCCAGGGGCTGGCGCCGCTCGGCGTTGCGGTGAGCAGCCTCAAGGATCCGCTGGTGGCGCCGGCGCTGGATGTACTGATCGCCCGCCATCGACCTGCGATCGTGCTCAACACGACGGCTTTCTCGGCGCTGCGCGATGATGACACGACCGTGCTGGATTCCGCCGACGTCCCGGTCCTGCAAGTCGTGCTGTCGGGCAGCGCGCGCGACGCCTGGCAGGCCTCGCCGCGCGGGCTCTCGCCGTCCGATCTCGCCATGAACGTCGTGCTGCCGGAACTCGACGGCCGGCTCCTGACGCGGGCGATTTCCTTCAAGGCCGCGGCGCCTGCCGACCCGCGTCTCGAGTTCGCTTGCGTCCGCCACGAGCCCGACGCGGATCGAATCGACTACGTTGCCCGCCTTGCGGCAGCCTGGGTACGGCTCGGCCGCACGCCGCGAGGCGACCGTCGCCTCGCCCTGGTCCTCTCCGACTATCCCGCGCGCGGCGGGCGCGCCGGCTATGCGGTAGGCCTCGACACTGCCGCCAGCGCCGCCGAGATCCTCAATCACCTGCGCGCGGAAGGATACGACACCGGTGGCCGTGATTGGCAGGCGGGCGATGTCGAACGACTGCTTCAGGGCGACGTCGAGGCCATCGAGATCGCTGCAGCCGACTATTGCCGCTGGCTCGAGTCGCTGCCCAGCTCACTGAAGCAAGCTCTCGAGGAGACCTGGGGGTCACCCCAGGGCGCGCGCGTCGGTCAAGTCACTCCGTCATCGCGAGCGGAGCCGCCCGAAGGGCAGCGGAGCCGCCCTTCGGGCGGCTCCGCTCGCGATGACGGAGAAGAACGGGATGTGCGAGTGCCCCGGGAGGCACCCACGGGTGAGGCCTTCCGGGTGCCGGTGCTTCGCTGCGGCAAGGTGCTGGTGCTGCTGCAACCAGACCGTGGCATGGGCGACGATCGCAAGGCGGGCTACCACGATGTCGAGCGTCCGCCCGGCCATGCCTATCTCGCGCTCTATACGTGGTTGCGCGAGGTCGCGCGGATCGACGCGATGATCCATCTCGGCACGCACGGCACGTTGGAATGGCTGCCCGGCAAGGCGCTGGCGCTGTCCGGCGAATGTTGGCCCGAGGTGGTGCTGGGCGCCGTGCCCGTCATCTATCCGTTCATCGTCAACAATCCGGGCGAGGCAGTGCAGGCCAAGCGGCGGCTCGCCGCCGTCACGCTGGGTCATCTCACGCCGCCGTTGAGCGCGGCCGGCCTGCACGGGCCGCTGGCCGAGCTGGAGGGCATCATCGAGGAGTACGCGGCGGCCGACGGGCTCGATCGCCGGCGGCTGAGCCATCTCGAGAACGAGATCGTCGAGCGCGCCTGGGCGAGTGGCCTCGCCGGCGAGTGCGGCCTGGTAGAAGGCGAGCCCAATCGCCAGGCGATCGCCAGGCTCGACGCGCAGCTTTGCGACATCAAGGAGCTCAGCATCCGCGACGGCTTGCACGTCTTCGGTCGCGACCCCGACGAAGCGACGATCCGGGCGCTCGCGTCGGCGACGGGGCACGAGGCCGCCATTCGTGCTTCCGCCGGCTGCGAACGTGCTGCCCTGGTTGCCGCCCTCGATGGGCGTCGCGTTGCGCCGGGACCCGCGGGCGCGCCGAGCCGCGGCCGCGCCGACGTGCTGCCGACCGGGCGCAACCTCACCTCGATCGATCCGCGCGCCATTCCGACGCGCACCGCCGCCGCGATCGGCATGCGCGCGGCCGACGAGGTCGTGCGCCGCTATCTGCAGGATCACGGTGAGCCGCCGCGCGCCCTGGTGCTCGATCTTTGGGCGTCGGCATCGCTGCGGACCGGCGGCGACGATCTCGCCCAGGCGCTGCACTATCTCGGTGTCCGTCCGACCTGGGACAAGGCTTCCAACCGGGTCACCGGCATCGAGATCCTGCCGCTGGCGACGCTCGACCGACCGCGCATCGACGTGACCCTGCGCATCTCCGGCCTGTTCCGCGACATCTTCGAGGCCCAGATCGCCCTGTTCGACATGGCGGTGCGGCGGGTTGCCGAGCTGGACGAACCGGCCGACGACAATCCGCTGGCCGAGGCGCGGCAGCGCGGCGCCGATCTGTCTCGGGTGTTCGGTGGGGCGCCCGGCAGCTACGGCGCGCGCGCCGGCGATCTCGCGCTCGACGGCGACTGGCGCACCCGCGAGGAGCTGGGGCAGGTCTACCTCGCCAACGTCACGCACGCCTACGGCGGCGCCGAGGCGATCCGCGCGGCAGGTGAAGGCTTCCGCGAGCGCGTGTCGGCGGCCGACGTGCTGGTCCATCCGCAGGACGACCGCGAGCGCGACCTGCTCGATGGCGACGGCGTCGCCGATTTTGCCGGCGGCTTTGCCGCGGCGGCTGCCCTGCTCGGCAACGAGCCGGAACTCTATCACCTCGATACCAGCCGCACCGAGGCGCCCAAGGCGCGCCGGCTGGCCGAGGAGATCGCGCGCGTGGTGCGTGGCCGGCTGACCAACCCGCGCTGGATCGCGGGCATGCTGGCGCACGGCCATCGCGGCGTCGCCGAGATCGCGCAAGGCGTCGATGCGCTCTACGCCTTCGCCGCGACGGCCAATGCCGTCCCAGGTCCCTTGTTCGATGCGACACATGCCGCGTTGATCGCCGACGACGCCGTGCGCCAGGCGATGATCGACAAGAACCCTGCAGGCGCCGCGGCGATCGCCGCGCGTCTGCGCGACGCCCTCGCGCGCGGCCTGTGGCAGACGCGGCGCAACTCGGCCGAGCGCGAGCTCGACCTCGTGATTGCGGCAGGGCGTCCGTGAGCACGTCGACCATCGCGGTCAAGGGCTGGTGCCCCGGCGCCTTGCAACCCATGCCGAGCGGCGACGGGTTGATCGTGCGCATCAAGCCGTTCTGCGGCGCGCTTTCGCTCGACCAGGCGCGCGGCCTGGCCGATCTCGCCGGGCGCCACGGCAACGGTCATATCGATCTCACGCGCCGTGCCAACCTGCAAATCCGCGGCCTCGCCGAAGCAGATTTGCCGGCGCTGCACGAGCGGCTGGGCGAGCTCGCCCTGATCGACCCCGACGCCGAGACCGAGGCGATGCGCAACCTCATGGTTGGCCCGCTTGCCGGCCTGGACGACGCGTCGGTCGATGTCCGCCCGCTGGCGCGCGCGCTCGCCCGGCAGCTCGTGAGCGATCCGCGGCTGCGCCTGCTGTCACCCAAGTTCGGCGTGCTGGTCGACGGCGGCGGCCCCCTGTCGATCGCCGGCGAACGCGCCGACATCGCGCTGCTCGCGCTGGACGAGACTGCCGTCGCCCTGGGCATCGACTCGGCCGAGGGCACACGCTGGCTCGGTGTCGCGCCGATCGAGTCGGGCGCGTCGCTTGCCACTGCGGCAATGCATGGCTTCCTCGACGCTGCCGCCGGACGAGGCCGCATGAGGAGCCTTTCTTTCGAAAGCGCGGCCACCTTCGTTCAACAGCGAATCAGCGCTGGAGGTATGCCACTCACAGGCGCCAACACATTGCATCTCAGGATGAGGACTTTTCTGGACCGGGCAAAGTTGGCGCCTATGGGTGGCGCGCTCCCAGCGGGAGAAGTACTCGCCACGATGGCGGAGGCTGCTCCGCCACCAGTGGTGCGGTCCCGGCAGGGAATCGCTGGCAGGGCTGTCGGCGTGGCCGCTCCGTTCGGGCGCCTGAAAGCACCTGAGCTGGGGAGCCTCGTTGCGCTGGCGGCCGATGCCGGCGCGGTGGACCTGCGCCCGTCGCCATGGCGTACGCTCTATTTTGGCGTCTACGATGCAGCGGCGGCGCGCGCGGCTGTCGCCGATGCTCGAACGCTCGGCCTGATCGTCGATCCGACCGATCCGCTCCTGCGCATCGATGCCTGTCCCGGCGCGCCGGAATGCGAGTCGAGCACCG